>JBCDJE010000480.1:0-4035 GCA_038748185.1 Bacteroidota bacterium | reverse complement strand
TTTTTTTATAAATTCATCGTTAATACCTATGGATTTTAATAACTTTAAGTACTGAATTTCATCCCCTTTATCAGGATAACTATAGACCAATTCTTCTGTTTTTTTCATCTGAATCTTTGCTATATCTTTCTGAGTGCCCCCTTTTGTCATTATAATGGGTTCATCTATTGTCATACTTAGGTAAGTATCTTTTTTAGGAAACCCTACTACACTGGTAATTAAGCCATCTTTGGGATCAAAAAAAGCGCCTCTAAAACTGAATGTACTTTTTTTATTGATATATAAATCTGAATCGCACATTTCATCAATAATAAAATAACTTTCGTGTGCTACTATTTCCTTATGTTTAGATAGTTCAGAGATAAACATATAATATGGATAGTTTTCTGCAATTCTCTGGTTTATCAATAAATTTATTTCCTTGTCTACTTCGCAATATATCTTACCAGTAGGCAGCTTTTTTACTTCATGCTCGCTTTCAAAATGGTCTAACATAAGTTTAGAAACATCTTTAGAGAGGTTCTCAAGGAAAAGAGAGAGGCTTTTATAATAACTTTGCATAGTCTAGACTTTATTGGAGTGCTACTTAAGATTAAAAAATATTACTAAGAATTAAAAAGTATCTTCAAATGTAGTAAAAATAGTGCACTACAATTTGCAACCACATTTTTTACAAAATATTGCATCGTAATCATGCCCTTCAGCAGAGCAACTTGGGCAAGCTTGCGTACTCACTTGCTGACTGGTATTGGTTTTGGCTAACTCAACAGAAACGATACCCGTAGGTACAGCAAGAATACCATAGCCCATTATCATAATAAAAGCGGCTACTGCTTGCCCCAATACAGTTGCAGGAGCGATATCGCCATACCCTACAGTAGTGAGCGTAACTATTGCCCAGTAAATACCGACAGGTATACTAGTGAATCCATTTTCTTCTCCTTCTATAAGATACATTACAGTACCCATAATTACCGTAATGGATAATACTGCTACTAGGAATACAGTAATTTTTCTACTACTCGATTTTAAAGCCATAACCAACTGTTTGGCTTCACCAATAAAGTGTACGAGCTTAAAAATTCTGAAAATACGAATCAATCTTAATGTTCTGATAACCAATAATGACTGAGCACCAGCAAAAAAGAGACTTAAATAAGTGGGTAAAATGGAAAGTAGATCGACAATACCAAAAAAGCTGAATATGTATTTTCTAGGTTTTAGTACCGAAATAATTCTGGCTATATATTCAAGGGTAAAAAGAAAGGTAAAAATCCATTCAAGAATTTTAAGTATGTGTCCGTATTTACTTCTTATAGCAGGCACACTTTCTAATGAGACTATAATCACACTAAAAATAATAACAAGTATTAAAGCTACGTCAAATATCTTCCCCCAAAAAGTATCAGCTTCAAAAATGATTTCTTGAGTAGTTCTTCTCCAACCCTTTAATTCCTCATTTTTTTTCTTCATCACTCTTCTAAATTTGAATTATTTTAGCCTATTCAGCATTAATTTTAATTGAAAATTATAGAAATAATTTTTTATGGTAAAATACTATTGCCTCTTCTTTTGTATTGCGGGTTTCTTTTCGCCTAAAGTTTTTTCTCAAAATGATATACCACTGGGTACTTGGCGCAGCCATCTTAATTATACTGATGCTAGATTAGTAGCAACTGCTGGAGACAAAATTTTTTGCGCTTCTGGCAAAGGACTTTTCAGTTATGATATTAATGAAAGAAATACAGAAGTTTTTTCTAAAGTAAATGATTTAAGCGATGTTGCCGTAGGCGCAATGGCTTTTAGTGAAACTTACAATACACTAATAATTGGTTATACAAATGGTAATATCGATTTACTCAGAGATGATGAAATAGTAAATGTGAGGTTGATCTTAAATTCAAATTTTACTGAAAAGCGTATTAACTATATATTTTTAGATAAACAATTTATTTATTTCTGTACCGATTTTGGTGTTGCCGTATTCGATTTTGAAAGAGAGGAAATAAGAGAAACTTATGCACAGCTAGGTGGAGGAGGTGAAGAGATATCCGTATTTTCAGGGTTAGTAAGTAATGATAGTATATATCTTGCTTCTGAGGAAGGAGTATTATCGGCCTCTACTGCGGAAAGAATAAATAGGTTAGATTTTAATAATTGGAATAGAGTTTTTCCTACCCAGCAACCAGAGGTTTATCATTTAGCAATAGCAGATGATAAACTTTATTTTACACAAGAAAATATAGGGCTTTACGAATACAATTTTACCTCCATAAACCTTCGACCAGAAGTTCAGGGGCAATTATATAAAGCACTAAGTAGTACAAATGAAGCCCTGTATCTTGGTACAGAGACAGCGCTTTTTTCAATAAACACGCAGGGAGGAGCGTCAAGGATATTGGAAGATCAATTAGTTTTTCCTCGTGAAGTGACATCAGATGCGTTAGGTAATATTTATATAGCTGATAACCAAAAAGGATTACTACAAGTAACTGAAGAAACCGTAAATGCGCTAAGCCCTGAAAGTATTGGGCTTTCTGAAATAACGACATTAAGTAATGTAGGAAATCGTATAATAGCTTTACCTCCCGCTTTTGAAACAAGTAATATTTCTCCATTAAATTCACCAGGCATATTTACAGAATTTACAAATGAAGGATGGAAAAATTATGCAGCTTTCACTAGGGATAATTTCTTTGAGCTACCTTCCATTACTGACCTACAAAGTACTGCTTATGATCCTTTTGCACAAGTCATTTATTTAGCTGCTTTTGGTAATGAAATACTTCGATGGAATTTATCTGATAACAGTTTTACCAAACTAGAAAATACACCATTTCTGCAACCAGAATTTGTAGGAAATATCTCAGGTGTTTCAGTAGATGTTTTTGGTAAGTTGTGGGTAACTGTTTATGGAGTGGGAAATTCCAGAACTTCGGTATTCTTTTTAGATGAAAATGGATGGCAATCGTTTTCTTTTAACGAAAATAATGCGCGATTTCCCTTAGAAGTTATGTCTGATGATTTTGGAAACCAATGGATACGCCTTAATAGTGGGTTATTAGTAATTGATAGCGAAGGAAATTATGTGATCTTAGGTGAAGGCAGTAGAGTTAATGCACTTCCTTCGTCACAAGTATTATCCATGGCAAGCGACACTGAGAGCCAAATATGGATTGGTACTACATCGGGGGTAATAGAGTTTTTTGCTACCGATATAGAAAGATTACAAACCGAAACAGTATCATCTATTCCTATCTTTGAGGGCTTTCAGTTATTAAGAGATGAATCTATTACAAGCATAGCTGTAGATGGAGGAAATAGAAAGTGGTTGGGCACTACAAATGGGCTTTGGCTTTTCAATGAAGACGGCTCGTCACTTATTGAATTTTACAATCAACTTAATAGTCCGCTTTTCTCTGCTAATATATCAGATATTGCTATAGACAATATTACAGGAGAGGTATTTATTGCTACAGATAACGGTTTGCTTTCACAAAGAGGATTGTCTACAGCGGCAAGTTCTACTTTTTCCAGTGCTAAAATTTTTCCTAATCCGGTAAGAGAAGATTTTATCGGATTGATAAGTATAAGTGGTTTAACTTTTAATGCTAATGTTAAGATTACAGATATCAGTGGTAAGTTGATATGGGAGACTGAAGCAAACGGAGGTACCGCTACTTGGGATGCACGCAATTACAATGGTGAAAAAGCAAAAACAGGAATATATCTGGTTTATGCAGCCTCGGAAAGCGGTGAGGAGATATTTCAAGGAAAAATTGCTGTAATTGAATAAGTGAAGACAGACTAAATCAATACCCTGATTGATGACTCATACTGAAAAAGAAGAAATAATTTATCATGCATTTTCTCGTACATTTAGTATTTATGAAATTAATTGGAGAGCACTAGCCACGTATTCTGAGTTTAAAAAATTAGCTAAGGATACAGTTATAAAAGCGGCTTTTAAAGTTGAAAAAAATATATATTACCTGATCAAAGGTTCTACGGGAAATTTCTCATTCAAAAATGATA
>JBCDJE010000479.1:0-4042 GCA_038748185.1 Bacteroidota bacterium | reverse complement strand
CGTGATTATGGAAATAATGGTGTTAATATGGCAGATACAATGCGCAGTAATGGAAAAATTTACATTGTAGTGGCAACTATTGTTTCGCTATTTATCGGTATTGTTATTTATCTTGTTATTTTAGATAGAAAAATTGGCGCTTTAGAAAAGAACTTCCCCAAAGAAACATCAAATAAAAGCAAGGGAGAGTTTATCTAAAAAATAATTGTTTCCAAATTAGTATATATACTTTGCTATTAAAATTCACACTATGAAAAAAACACATATTTTCGGAATTATTGTAATTGCGGCTGCTATTGGTATTATCATCTCTACCGCAGGTGATGCTAGTAAGTATGTTACGTTCGATGAAGCATTTGAAATGGCAGCGAATGGAAACGATAATAAGGTGCATGTAATTGGAGAGTTGAAAAAGGATGCGACAAACGAAGTAATTGGTGTAAAATACAATCCGGGATTAGACCCAAATTTTCTTGCCTTTACATTAGTTGATGAAAATAAAGAGTCTAAAGAGATAGTTTGTTACCAACCTCCAGCCTCTATGACAGACTTTGAAAAATCTGAAAAAGTTGTAGTGATCGGCCGAGTAGTGGAAGGTAAGTTTGTAGCAAGTGAAATTTTGATGAAATGTCCTTCTAAATACGAAGAAACAGAACTCAAAGTAAGTGAAGTAAAATAAAGCTTTTAAACTAGTTTCCTTTAGTTTTAAGAAAAGCCACCAGTTTCTCTATAGCAAGAGCTCGGTGGCTTATTTTATTTTTTTCTGAAGCTGATAATTCGGCAAACGTTTGCTTATAGCCCTTTGGCCGAAAAACGGGATCATACCCAAAACCGTGTTCGCCTTTTGGTGATTGTGTTATCTCCCCTTCAACAATGCCTTCAAAAGCATGGGTCTCACCTTGGTAAACAAGAGTAATTACAGTTTTGAAACGCGCTGCTCTTTCTGTGATATTTTCTAAGTTTTTGAGCAATAATGCCATATTATCCTGGCTATTTCTTTGCGAGCCTGCATACCTAGCAGAGTAGACGCCTGGTGCATTATTTAATGCCATGACTTCTAAGCCTGTATCGTCAGCAAAGCAATCTATTTGGTATTTATCTCGAACATACAGTGCTTTTTGCGCAGAATTTCCCTCAATAGTTGCTTGCGTCTCAGGAATGTCTTCTAGGCAGTCTATCTCTTGCAAACTTATGATGTTAAAGCTATCAGCTAGTAAAGCTTTTACCTCAGTAAGCTTATGTTGGTTATTAGTGGCAAAACAAATGGCCTGTTTCATTGATAATAAAAATAGTTTATCTATTCAAAGTAGACAAGCTCAATTTCAAAATCGTGTATACTATTTGAAGGAATTGAATTATTCCCAGTAGCACTTAATTGTGTTGGCATTATAAAACGTGTTACCCCTCCAGTTTTCATTAGTTTAATCCCTTCGTGGATTCCTAAGGTAACACTTATACTTTGGTCAACCAGAAAACTAAAGGGTTGATCAGTTAGTGTTGTAGTTAGGAATTTCTTTCCATCTAGGAGTCTTCCTGTAAATTCAATTACCACTGAATCTGCAGTTGTTGGAGAACCTCCTGTACCTTCTTCTAAAGTTATATAGTAAAGACCATTAGAAGTTTTTTGAAAGTTAGTTATACTATTTCTTGCTAGAAAATCTTCAATAATCACTTCATCCCTTGCTATTTGCTCATCGATTAGATTTACACTCTCTTCTTCACAAGAAAACAGCGAAAATAACAATGGAAATAAAGTAGGTAACAAGTATCTTATTTTGAGGTACTCCATATAGAAAATTTTTAAATGTTTATGAGCTTAATTTTAAATACCAAAGGTGTAAAAGGCGGGATAGTTGGTGTGCCTCTTTCTCCGTAGGCAATGTTTGAAGTCAATGCAAATAAAGCTTCCTCTCCTTCTTTCATTGAAAGAACTGCATCGAGAAATCCTTCTATTAGACCATTAGGATCTAATGTAAAAGAAACGCCGGCTTCATCTGATTTATCAAACTCCTCTCCATCAAGGAATGTTCCTTCATAGGATAGAAGTACTCTTGAACCCGAACTAGGAGAATCTCCATCTCCTTCAGTAATTATTTGTTTAAATAGTCCATCCGCATTTCCATCAATCGTATCATTACCTAGTGCTTCGAAGTAGTCTAGAATTAAATCCTCCTCTCTTAGCCTTTGTTGAGTAGTAGTTAAAATTGCTTTTAATGTTATATCAGATTTAATAATAGCATTTGGTGGAATATTTACACCATTTAACTCACCTGAGTTAGGGCCATAGGCATATACAGAAGGTATTAGAAAAGTACTTTTCCCTCCTTCAGATAGAGTAAGGGCAGCTCTGGCAAAGCCTTGTAGTAGCACAGTAGAGTTTATGGCAAAGGTGTAACTGGAATCGCTATCAAAAACAGCACTTTCTAATAAAGAACTTTCATAAGCAATTTCTACAATACTACTATTACTAGCAGTCCTTCCATTACCCTGTATCTCCTCTATATAGTACACATTCCAATCATCTGACCTTGTTGCATTAAGGTTGTTATCAGCAATGTATTGTTCAATTTCAGCGATGTCTTCATCCAATGTTCTTACATCTAAATCATCGTTGCAAGAAGAGATAATGGAAATTAACAGTAAACCCGAAGTTGCTCTCAGTAAGTTTAATAGTCTCATAAAGGTTGATTTTAAACGATATTTAATACTAGATAAAAGCATTAGCAATCACATGCTAAGCTTGTTAATTGATAATTAGCTGAATAGGGTTAATACCTATCATTTGGAAGGTATCTCTTATGTTAATTGTACTTTGTAAAAAGGCAATAAACTTTCAAAGAAAGCTGTCACTTTTTCAAGTGGAGGGTGCATCTTTCCACCAGATGCGTTTTTATGACCACCACCATTAAAATGTGTACTGGCAAATTCACTCACCGAAAAATCTCCAACCGATCTAAACGACATGGTAATTGAATCACCTCGGTCTATGAACAGTGCTGCCAGTTTGATGCCCTTTATGGACAAAGCATAATTAACCAACCCTTCAGTATCACCGTTTTTTGAGTTAAAACGCTGCAAATCATCCGAAGAAATTTGCATATAAGCAGTATTAAATTCTCTTAGAACTTTAAGACGTTGGTCAAGTACGAATCCTAACATCTTAATTTTGCTCTCGGTATTTGTATCGTAAATTAGGCGATGTATCTTTTCAGGTGTTACACCTTTATCTATCAGGCAGGCGATAGTTCTGTGTACTTTACTGGAAGTACTAGCATATTTAAATGACCCGGTGTCAGTCATAATACCTGCGTAGATGCACTCTGCCATTCCAATGGTCATTTTATCTTCTGCCTGCATAATTTTCAGGAAATCGTAAATTAATTCAGCAGTGGCAGAAGCAGTGGTATCGTATAATTCGTATGTGGCAAAATCTTCTTTACCTGGGTGATGATCAATTAATATTTTTGCCGCCTTAGAAGCCGCTACTGGTTTTTCTAGTGCCTCAATTCTATCTAAAGAAGAAAAATCGAGGCAAAAGATGAAATCTGCTGTGGCTAAGAATTGCTCTATTTCCTTTTGTTTTCCATTTTCATACACTTTTACTTTTTCGTTACCTTCCATCCATTTTAGAAAATCGGGGTATTCATCAGGGGAAATAACCAAAGCCTCATGGTTTTCACTTATTAAATAGTTATATAATGCCAAACAAGAACCCAATGCATCAGCATCAGGGCGCCTATGTGGTATGATAGCTATTTTTCTTGGTTCTTCCAGCTCTGCTTTAAGTGCTTCTATGTGCTGCATCTAATAAATAATGAAACAAAAAGCAAAAATGATAAATTTCCCTGTTTTTACAAATAGCCATACTTGTGGAAATTTTTCTGTTCTATATTTGAAATTATATTTTGTAGATCATTTCTATGAAATAAAGGTTTACCGAAGGGTTTCCAGAGACTTGCTAAAGTACTTAAAGCAGTGAGGCAGTTAATTTTTGTATAAAGGTATACCAGATTCAGCTACTGAAAATAAAAGAAGTATGCTG
>JBCDJE010000478.1:0-4049 GCA_038748185.1 Bacteroidota bacterium | reverse complement strand
ACAAAAAAATATTATATTCTTTCCCTACGTCCTCAGTACATACATAAATACCTTTACCGGGCTTTGAAACTACGATTCCCATTTCACGCAAATCGTTATAGGCTTTTACTACCGTTTCTCTTGCTAATAAAAATTCTACACTTACCTCATTTATAGAGGGTAACTTTTCTCCCACTTTGAGTTCTCCTTTTTTAATAGCGTGTACAACTGAACGAGATATTTGCCGGTATTTAGGCATGCGTTTAGTCCCATCTACCTGAAAGAGATACAATAGCTTATTTCGATGCGTATGCATAAAAATGAATTTAAAAGTTCAAATTTAGCACATTATTAGATTTTTTAGCGGATACTGATCTGAAAGGCAAGCATTTTTGATTTACTTAATTGTGTTTTATGGTAAAGTTTTTACGTATTATATCCGTTTTCCCTTTGAGTAGTTAATGCTAGAACTACTCTACTTTTACAAACAATCACCTATACACTTTTAGTAAAATCGATAGCGATAAACTTAATTTACTTACTTGCTTTTTATAATATCAAAGGCGCACTTAGATAAAAAACTTTGGATTTGGTTGAAATTTTTGATTCGAGAATTCGAAAAAGTCTGTAATGAAGAAAGCGAACAAGAGTGTTTAGTGATTATAGATTAGTGACCGTTCTTTCTGAAAGTGAAAATCCTCAAGGTTATCTACAAAAATCTTTGCCGTCTTGATCGCGATCATAAAGAAAGATAGGTGCAGTGCAAATTGCCATACCCTTATCCCTTATCGTAGAAACTAGAGGGTTAATTGCGCTGATAAAATTGGGAGACAAGTAATTGAAGCCCTCAACACTATAAATCTGTATATCAATCTCTCTCTTCCTCTACCCTTTTTTCTACGAGCTTGCCGTTTTCTAACCTAGCTTTAATAGCTATAATTACCTTTTCTTTTCTGAGTTTAATGTCCATTTTCTCTATTTTTTCTACTTTTGAACCATGCTCTTTCTCAATCTCTTTAATGAGGTCACTCCCTTTACTTTCTCCATATTCATTATCAAAATGCATATCGTCAAAATCCTCTGGGTCTAAATCTGAGAGCTCTATATCCATGTTACTCACCATATTTTCAATGGAATTTCCCAGGTTTTCACCCCATTCATCCCAACCTTCTTCATCAAAATTAAAAGAGAAATTGAAGCTATTATCATCAAAGTTAGCTTCAAAACTGCTTGTAGCTTTCTCAACTGTTTCTTCTACTATTTCAGCAATGTAGTCGCCTAATTCGTGTTCATCACCATTAATTTTTATGACTATTTTTTCTTCATTTTTGCTGCCATCTCGCTCATCTTCTTGTGCCCAAGTATTTTGGGAAGCAATAAGTAAAGAAATTATGGTGCAAATACTGAGTAATGACTTCTTCATAATTTATCTTTTAGGTATAACATCATAAAAAGGTTTTCAAAATGAGCACCCTTTTAATATAACTTTCTGAAAGCCAGTAGCTTACTATAATATTTTTACTCCACAAACTGTCCGTTATTATATACAATAGTTCACTTTCGAACAAGAAGGTACGAAATTATTAGATATTAAAAAATAATCTGTTTAGTCCAGCTTTTCAATTTCTTTGATATACTCACTCGGCGTTTGACCTGTAAATTCTTTAAATACTCTGTTAAATGTCGCTTTAGATTTAAAACCTGCTTCTCTTGCAACACCAAAAATATTAAACTTCTTGTGCCTGTTTGCTTTTATATACTCCTGAAATGTTTTTATCCTTAGGCTGTTAATGTACTTGTTAAATGAAAGTGATGCAAAATGATTAATAGATTCTGAAAGTACGCGTGAACTGGTTTTTAATTCTGCAGCTAAGTTTTCTAAGGTAAGATCTACATTCAGGTATAACTTCCTACTTTCTATTTGTTCTAAAAAGACCTCTATTGGTTGAACAGGCGATTTCTGTTGACCATTATCGAATAATACTCTAAGTGCTTTGATTTCTGTTAAACCAAAAAGTGCCAAAAGAAAAATTGTAAAGCTTTCATAAAATGATAAAAATGTAAAAATCTGTTTCCAATAGGGTTGAAGTAGATCATGAGCAGTAACAAACAAAATACTTACAATAGGATAACTAATCAAGTAAAGTGATAAAATAGTAACTACAGGTATCAGTTTTGTTGCTATGTTAGAGCTAGTACTTTTTTCTTTATATAGTAGTTTGTACCAAGCAATTATGTAAAAAAGAAAGCTCCCTCCCTCTAAAAAAGAGTGGATATTAGCAATTCTTTTTAAGAAAGCATGTTCATGATAACCTAATATTGAAATCATAAAATGAAAAGAAAGACCTAATATCGGCAGTACATAATGTATTTTTTGCTTATAAACATCTTGTCCCATTTTACCAAAAACAAAAAAATAAAAAAGTACCGGCCACCAAAACGTAGTATGCAAAAAACCTGTCTGCATTACCCACTCTTTTGGAAGAACTTGCATATGCATCAAGTAATTACGGATATTTGTAATAGAAATTAGGAGTAGGAGTATTCCAAAAAATAATTTAGACTTACTAAATTCTTTCCAAACAATTAGAAATATACCAATGATAAATGCATTAATAGAACCGAAAATAGAAATTCGGTGCAGCAATGTAATTATTTCATCCATCGATTAACTCAACACTATGTTAGTACTTAAATATATTTTCCAAATCAGAAATGAACAAATCACTAAAACCATCCTAACTAATAAGGATGGTTTTAATTCAATGAGGAAAGTTACATATATTATCTAAAAGCAAATATATTTGAATACAAACAGCGTATCACCTTCCGATACAGACAAAATAGGATAACCCAGTTCATTGTATGTAAATTCAGCACTAAAAACATCTCCAGAATCATCCGTTCGACTCACTTGATTATTGGGTGACCAAAAAGGGACTTCTGGAGAAAAAATCGACGCCCACACAAGATCATTAAAAGGATTAACTTTATCGTCATATGTGTAGCTTTCAGTAGTAGTGTCGTCTCCTGTAGTACGCGTAAAGGAGGTAGGATTTCCATTGGCATCAAGTACAAAATTCATGGTCGTAAACTCATCCCCTTCAGAATAGAATATATAACTCAAAGCTGTAATTTCTCCATTAATATGCTGGTAGGTAACAGTAGATGTCGGAGTCTGTAAATCATCTAAATTAAAGTTCTCTATTTTTTCTATCAAACCCTCATTAGTATAGGTATACATGTATACTTCACCTGCATCATTTGTATCCTCATCGCTAATCTCTATCTTTTCTAGCTGCCCTGCAACATTGTAACTAGCATTATAATCAAATTGAGTAATTGTTCCCTCTTCTAGCTCAAAATAAGTACTCACTGTTTTTACACGCCCTTCGGTATCATAATCAAATACAAAGAAAGTATTTTCTCCTGTAAAAAGTGTATCAATTTTACATGCAGTAGGTGCTTTAGGATTCACTGTTATAAATTCTGTTTTTACTAACGTATCGTATGCAAACTCTCCGGAAAGTATTTCTCCGCTAGTAATCAATGTAACATCATACGTTCCTGGTTCATTATAAACTATTGTAGGTGTGGGTGAATCAGAGGTTTCTGGAGTACCCCCTTCAAATAGCCAAGTAACTTTATCTACCGTACCTGTAGAAGAACTATTAAAGCTTATGGTATCATTTGTAGTAATGGTTGTCACATTAGCCTCAAATACCGCTTTGGGTGATGGTAACGCTTCACAGCATTCATCACTTGTATCATCATCATCACAAGCACTGGAAAAAGTCAATAAAAATGACAGTAATAGCAATAAATATTGATTATTCATTCAGTTGAAGGTTAGGTTATAAATGATTGAAAAAATTGGATGTATCCAATTAAAGATCAAACCATACAAACCTTTTCCATTTACAGTAAAAATGCGTATCAATTTCAGTTTTTAATACTTATTTCGAATAGATTTTACTTCAAAATACAATTACATAGGTGTACAAATATATTCGACACTTTTATCATCTTACTAGTAAAAATTAATTTATGCTTTCAAAGTGAAGCCGCTT
>JBCDJE010000477.1:0-4051 GCA_038748185.1 Bacteroidota bacterium | reverse complement strand
GTTTGGACGAGTAGAGGCGATACCGGTTCTGATAAATTAGCAACCATCTTTTTCAATCACTATAAAGCCACTTTTTCTTTTGATAAAAAAATAAAGTACAGAACTGACATAACTGATGGAGACGTGGATAAAGAAAAGAATTTCTATGTATTAATAAATACTAAAATGCGTGCCTTGCTTACAGAAAACTTTTTTATGGACAATGCTTACGAATGTAAGCGGTATCTGCTTACAAAAGAAGGGCGTGATTTAGTTGCCGAAGCACATTTTAGAGCGATAATGGAAATAGAAAAAAGTAATTGATTGTATATAGAGTTAGCGAATTTTTCCTATTTGCTAGTTTTTCGTTTAATGTAACACCTTTCGCTAGCAATTTGCTATTTTAGCCGCTGAAATAAAGTGCAAATTGAACAAAATAGCAGTGGTAAAAGAAGAAAATATTCGACTTATTTTTGGACTTAAATTAAAGTTACTGAGACAGGATAAAAACTTCTCTTTATCACAACTTTCTCAAAAAACGGATATCTCTATCTCTTACCTCAATGAAATTGAAAAAGGGAAAAAATACCCGAAAGCTGATAAGATTTTTGCGTTGGCAGAAGCTTTAGATGTGTCTTACGACTGGCTGGTTTCTCTAAAATTAAATAAAAAACTGGGCCCACTTTCAGAAATACTCAAGTCTAATATTTTAAGTGAACTCCCGCTTGATGTATTTGGTATACAACCTGGAAATCTGCTCGAACTTATTTCTGCTGCTCCAGCAAAACTCAATGCTTTTATAAGTACTCTCATAGAAATCTCTCGCAATTACAACCTTACTGTAGAGAATTTTTATTTTTCAGTATTGCGTACTTACCAAGAGATGTATGAAAATTATTTTCCTGAAATTGAAAAAGCCGCAGAAACATTTCGAGAAAAACACCTCAATAGTCAAAAAGATGTATTAGCCCAGCTTATTGGTTACCTTACAAAAAAATGTAATTACGAAATTGATGAAACTACTTTGCCTTCCTACCCTGAGTTGACTAATTTTCGCTCTGTACTTAGAAAAAATAAAAGCAAAAAAAGCTGCCTCATGATTGACGGCAGACTAACCGCCCAACAAAAAATATTTGTACTAAGCAGGGAAGTAGCATATCATTTTTTAAAACTTGAGGAAAGGTCTCTCACTTACACTTGGCAGTCTGTAAACTCTTTCGATGAAATACTCAATAATTTTAAAGCAACTTATTTTGCTGGAGCTTTATTACTGCCTGAAAAAAAGCTGGCTAATGATATAAAATCATTTTTTAGTAGAAATGTATGGGATGCTAAAGGCTTTCTCGATATTATGTACAAGCACAATAGCTCACCTGAAACTTTTTTACATAGGCTTACCAGCATAATACCACGTCATTTTGAATTAAATAAATTATTTTTTGTAAAAATAAGACACATCCCAAATAAGAATTATTTTCAGCTTACTAAAGAACTCCATCTTTCAGGGCTGCACACTCCACATGCTACTGCTTCAGACGAACATTATTGCCGTAGATGGCTCTCTGTCAATATCAATGAAGCACTTGCCAGGCAACTTGAAAATAATACCTTTAAAGCGCCGATTTGTAATGCGCAAATATCTAGTTATGCCGGCACACCAAATAAATACTTTTGTATCTCTATTGCACGACCGCAGTATCCTAACCCTGAGTTCAATTGTAGCCTTACAATTGGTTTCCCTATAGATAGAACTTTTAAAGAGCGTGTTACTTTTTGGAAAGACTCAAACGTTCCCGATGTAGAGGTAGGACAAACTTGTGAAAGATGTTCTGTAAAAAATTGTAAAGAAAGGTCTTCCGAAGCAACGGTTTTACAGAAGAAGGAAAAAGAATTAATCATTAAAAAAAGACTAAAAGAATTATTAAGTAGTAACTAAAAAAGCTGCTGAATTGATTTATAATTCTCAGAGTGACGTGGTCGATTAGACGCTGGCGTATTTTGTCATTTTCTCAATTGGTACACCGAGCAAGGGCGGTTTTTTAAATGTTGATTCTTAGAAGAACAGTTTTTGTCTTTTTCGTCATAATCTCGGTTAAATATTCCTCCTAGAAACTTTTAGTGAGTCTTTTAGAATCTTTATAAGGATTATAACCATTCATTTTTGTAGGATAATATCCAGCTATATTCCATTGCCTTTTATTAGGAGAGGTTTTACATGTTTCTGAACAGCAACCTTCCATCTTTTCCATACAGTTTTCGCAAATAGGAACATGTCTATTGCAAGTTGCATTGGCACAATTTACCATATGATCGCTCAAGGTATTGCATACATAGCACTTACTAATCACCTTAGGGTTTACTTTATTTACATCAACAGCTATTCTATTATCAAATACGTAACATTTTCCTTCAAAATCTTTTCCTCCTTGTTCTATTCCATATTTTATAATACCTCCATGAAGTTGGTATACATTTTCAAAGCCTTGTTCAAGTAAGTAAGCACTTGCTTTCTCACACTTAATACCTCCAGTACAGTAAGTGACAATTCTTTTTTCTTTGTATTTTTCCAACTCATGAACTCTTTCTGGCAAGTCCCTAAAGTTTTCAATATCTAATGTTACTGCGTCTTTGAACTTACCCATTTCATGTTCATATTTTGAACGCATATCCACCAAAACTACATCCTTCTCTTTCATTAACTCATTTAATTCGAAGGGCTCTACATATTTTCCAGTCTTTTTAGCAGGATCAATACCCTTAAGATCAGAGTGGACTATTTCTTCTTTGTATCGCACATTCAATTTATTGAATGCATGTTTGTGATGGGCTTCTACTTTAAACTCAATATTTGAAAAGCGCTTATTAGATTTTAATTTTTCCATGTAAGCATTACAGTCAGTTTGTAAACCTGAAACTGTACCATTAAGCCCTTCTTTGGCTACAATTATCCTCCCTCTTAGATTGAGATCAAGGCACAATTGGTGATGAGTTTCCCTAAATAATTCAGGATTTTTAATTGTTGTATAACAATAATACAATAAGATAGAATATGCTTTTTTTTCCATCTGCTTAGTTGCTGCTAAGTGATAAAATATTTTGAGATGTAAAAGTAATAAATTTGCAATTAGTTAAACTGATATTTGTAATGCTTTAGTAATTACTTTAGCAAAAAGAGAAGTAATTATTTTTTAAATTTGAGCATTCAGCAAATAAAAAGACAGATAATGGAAAATCCCGTAATTATTTTTGGTGCTTCAGGAATTGGTAAGGTGGCATTGGATATTTTTAGCAGTAAGCAGATTATAACTTACTGCTTTTTAGACGACGATGAAAACTTACATGATACAGAGGTGAACGATATAGTAGTAATGGGAAATACCAAAGATGACGGGTTCTTAAAATTTATAGGAAAAAAATGTGAGGCTTTTGTGGCTCTAGAAGATACAAGTGAAAGAAAACGGGTAGTAAATATGCTAAAACAAAAAAGGAAAGTAATGCCTGTAAATGCCATTCACGATAAGACCATTATTTCCGATCACACTTTTATAGGCTACGGAAATTTAATAAATGCTGGTGCTATTATTAACGCTGGTTCAAAAGTGCCTAACAATTGTATTATTCATTCAAATGCAGTTATTGAGTTTGATGTTATACTAGAAGACTTTGCACAAGTTGGAGCAGGAAGTATTATAGGTTCAAAAGCAAATATAAAAGAAGGTGCTTTAATAGGTGCAGGTGCTACAATAGCAGCAGGAATTACTATTGGAAGGCATGCCCAAATTGCTCCTGGTTCTGTTGTGTTAAGAAACATCGAAGATGATGATATTGTATTTGGTAACCCTGCAGGAACTATTGAGAAATAATAGCTCCATTGAATGAGTGCCTGCGTGCTCTTTAAGATATTTTACTTCTTCTTACTGTTAAGTTTTAGAGCTATTATTTAGCATGAAGATGTGTTATTTTTCTAAAAAATTTGCTAAAAAGAAATTTAAATGTTAATTAGTTCATTAATCTCAAAGTGATTATTACAACCTATCAATATTAGGCATATCAACCATTATTTCAGTATTAG
>JBCDJE010000476.1:0-4055 GCA_038748185.1 Bacteroidota bacterium | reverse complement strand
TTGAAATGCTGTTCTTGTTAAACTTTTTAATATCTTCATGATAATGTTTTTTACCAAAGGTATTAGCGTGTTACGTATCCTATTTACGTCCTGAGATTTAAAGGGGTAACCCTAAAATACATAATGCTCAATGTACATCAAAGTAAACAATACTGTAATAAATTTTCTTACTTAAATTTTTAGTGATAAGTAATTAAACAATTAGATATCAATTGTTAGACACACTTACTTCTCTGCCTGTTATAACTATAGGAGCATCCATTCGGTTTTTTTCGGAGGCATTTTCAAGGTTAAGTACCCCTCTTGGACAAACTGCTGAACAAATGCCACAACCCACACACGATGATCGAACAATATTTTGTCCTCTCTGTGCATACCATCTCACATCAATTCCCATTTCGCAGTAAGTAGAACAGTTACCGCAAGATATACACTGACCACCATTTGTAGTTATCCTAAAGCGAGATTTAAATCTTTGTACTAGCCCTAAATAGGCCGCCAATGGGCAGCCAAAACGACACCATACTCTATTTCCCATAAATGGATAAAAGCCCGTTCCTACTACTCCAGCAAAACCTGCCCCTATCCAAGCACCATAAGTTTCTCTAATAGAATAAGTACTTATACCCAATAACTCACCTGCTCCTGAAAAGTAGGTATACAATACACCAATAGTCATGAGTATGGCAAATACCAAAACTCCATGAATGGAATATCTTTCAATTTTCCAAGCTTTTAATGATTTATCAGAAAGTTGCCGATAAGGATCTCCTAACGTCTCTGCTAAACCGCCACAACCACACACCCAAGAGCAGTACCAACGTTTACCAAAGAAATAAACAAACAAAGGAACGCCTAATAAAATTAAGGCAATTCCCCAACCTAACATAAAAAACCCTAATCCGCCACTTTGCACTAGAGTACTTAATTCATTATCAAAAAAGAAATCGTAATCGAGCGGCCAGATGTTTTTAAAATCGTAATAAGGCTGATTTAAACGAAGTAATATTTCAGGGATTAGGAAGGCAAAAGATGTTTGGAAAAACATAACTGAAATCGTTCGAGTGATTTGATATTTGCTATGTCTGTATTTTATAATCATTCTCACGCCCATTACAAGTATACAAAGTGTGTAAATAAAGCCATACAAGAAGAACCTGCCTCCTTCACTACCTTTCAAAAACATACTTATAGGATCTACCATAATAATCCAATTCAACATGTATTCAGGATAGTAATACAAGAAAATGTAGAATAATATAAGAAAAGTGCCTGTTAATATGCCCAGCCAGCCTCTATTGTGCATTATACTATGGTAAATACCATTGTTTTTAATACCAGGATTCCCGTCCTTACTTTTAGGCAAAATATACAAACAGGCACCTATGATACATAATCCATAGGTTAGCAATATAAATAGCCAAGGGTGCTTCTTTACAGGGCTTGAAAGTGCTTCTTTGCCTATTGCATATTTTAAATTTTTTATTTGGTACCTATCAAAACCCTTTTGATTGATTATACCATATTTACTGATGTTGTCAACAACGTTTTTAAGATTGGTTTTAAATTCATCTTCTGAAGAAAATTGACTACCATAAAGCCAATTGCCGTAATCATTAAATGCTTTTTGCTTAAACGCCAAAGTAGCATCTGTTCCTTGAAACTGTTCGGTTATAATTTCTTCTGTTAAAATATATCCTTCATTAGTAGCAGAAGCTTTTAATAACTGTGCAATCTCCTCTTCACTAATACCATAATTTTTTAAAGCTGATGCATTAACTGATGAAAAAGCCTTATCAATAGATGAAATAAATTCAAAACTTGATCCTACTGATTGATCATTAATTGCACTGGTTTCTTCGAGAACAGATGCATGAAGCTCTTCTGTTATTTGAGTTTTTACTATTGCAGGTGTAAGCTTATAACTACCAAGAAAAAAAGAGAGATTAAAAACGGTAAAACCTATAACAAATAAAAGCAATCCTAGGGTCTTAACTATTTTCATAGAAGGTATGTCAGTTAAAAAATGTGGTTTGTTAAACTAATTAACTAAAGTATGATAGCTTATATAAGTAAGTCTTAGAAAAATGAGTTCTCAATAACCGAATTAATTTTAAAAGAAAAAACTGCTGAGCCTCGATACTTCCGAAGTAGAAACATTTTTACATTTAATTCACATTAAGTTAAAAATAATTTTAATTATGTAACATTTAGTTAACATTATATTTATCTTTGCGTAAAGAATAATGGACAACTTAAACATTACAGCAATGTTAAAAACATATATAAATATAGCACTTCTATTTACTGCGCTTAGTATTTTTAGCTCAAAAGTATTTGCTCAAATAGCCTCAAATAAGCACGAATTAAATGCTGTAACAATTCTTACAGAGAATACGTATGTAATTCCCCCAAAACCTTTAAACTATGCTGAAGTCGTAAGTAGTATTAAATACCCCACTATTTGCCGTAAACAAGGTATTGAAGGAAAAGTAATAGCTAAAATCTTAGTAGGAAAAGATGGAAAGGCTAAAGAACATAAAATTATACAAGAGGTACAGAAAGACCTTGCCAATGCTTATAAGGAAAAAATAACAGACCTAAAGTTTGAACCTGCTAGAGATGTTGCCGGCAATGCAATAGAAAGATGGGTAGTAATTCCCTTACATTTCAGATTAAATATATAATGCAGTTTTTTTAAAACTACTCATATGCCTTGTAAGATAAAATTTTACAAGGCTTTTTTAATTATTTGGTTTTTGGTTTAACTGCAAAAATTTTAAAAGAAATATAATTAAATACGTTACTGTAGACGATCTAACTTTTCTAACAACACTTAAATTCTTTTTACATGAACAAAGTTTAAATATTAAGTGAATTAAGGAAGTAAGAACCTTTACATTTGCAACTTTGTTTCTTATCAGTTTTGTTTGGGTTTTTTATTACTATACCTTTCTATCGGGTGATATTTTTACAGTTGCCAATTCGCATCTTTCTTGGTATAATTATAGTATTTTTTGTTCCATTACAGCCGATTTTTTCTCAAATCGGGGGTATAGCTACTTTTGAGTTTGTAAACTTACCTGTAAATGCTAGGTTGGTTGGTTTAGGAGGGATTAATGTTAGTTCATCTGATAAAGATGTGAGTATGTTTTCTATTAACCCGGCACTTCTTACCGATTCGGTTGATCATTTTTTAGCATTCAACCATTACAGCTATAATGCTGGTGTAAATAATAATCAGCTTAATTATGCTAGGAAAATATCAGAAAAAGGTATGTGGGGCATTGCCTTACAACAACTCAGCTATGGAGAATTTGACAGCTATGATCTTACCGGCCAATATCTAGGTACTTTTAATGCAAACGACTTTTCGTTAGGTATTACGCACAGTCGAAAAATAGGAGTCTTCTCCTTGGGTGGTACAGTAAAATTTGTGCAATCGAACATTGAAACTTATCAAGCAAGTGGATTATTATTTACTTTAGGTGGCGCCTTTATTCATCCAGAGCAAGATTTAAAAATAGGACTAGTCCTACAACACTTTGGCTTTGCATTGAGCCAATATGTTGATAACCAAGATTACGTTATGCCTTTCGATGCCAGAATAGGCATTTCTTACAAGCCTCAAAAAATGCCTTTACGTTTATCCGTTACGGCTCACCACCTGACAGAATTTCTCAGTATTGCCTATGATAATCCCAATACTCCCAACGAATTAGATGCATTCGGCGAAGAAATAGATGATGAAATCAGCTTTGCTGACAAATTGTCAAGACACTTTGTATTTGGAGGTGAATTTGTATTCTCTAGGAACTTTAACATAAGAGTAGCCTATAACTTTTTGCAAAGAAGAGAACTACAAGTTAAACAAAGAAAAGGACTATCAGGTTTTTCTTACGGGTTCATGTTGAGAATTAAACGATTTGAACTTGCCTATTCGAGGGCTATTCAACATATCTCCGGAGGTACTAATTTATTTTCTTTGGCTATAGATACACATCGGTTGATTAAGAAAAGAAGAACAATCGAATAAAGATAATTAAGTATATATT
>JBCDJE010000475.1:0-4059 GCA_038748185.1 Bacteroidota bacterium | reverse complement strand
CATTGGTAGGATTATTGTTTTATGTTTGTTTAACAAAACATACCAATATTTAGTAAACTTCAAACATCCATTCACTTCTAACAAACAGCCAATAAGACTAGTATTTTATTACCTAGTAATTACCGCTACATAATTGAAAATCATTAACTATCAAAGTCTATTTTAGTAGTACATTAGATTCATAGGGTTTAATGTATTCTGCTAAAGCTTATGGATTTATGCCTATTTTAAAGAACTAGGTGTTTGTGAATTTTATAAAGGAAGAAATAATTTAATCTAAACTTTTGCAATTATGTTAACTAAAAAAGATATTGCCATAGTCGGCATGGCATGCAGGTTTCCAAAAGCAAACAATATAGCAGCGTTTTGGCAGCTACTTTTAAATGATCAAAGTACAATAGAACAGATGAAGGAAGAGCGGTGGAACTTAGACAAGTTCTACGATCCTGATCCTTCAACACCTAATAAATCGCATCAAAAGCACGGATCATTTCTTGATGATATTCACCATTTTGACCCCTTATTGTTCAATATCTCCCCAGCAGAAGCCATTGAAATGGCTCCTTCTCAAAAACTAATGTTGGAATTAACCTGGGAGGCTATCGAATCGAACAACTTGGCATTTGATGAAATTGCCGGAAAAAAAGTAGGTGTTTACATTGGAAATGTCTGGAATGATTTTGAGCACTATCGTAAACATCTTAATGCAAATACAACCTTGCATTCTGCCATAGGGCAATCTACTAGTGTAATTGCTAATAGGGTATCATATACCTTTGGTTTTACAGGACCAAGCCTTGTGGTTGATACAGGCTGTTCATCATCACTTGTAGCTTTGCATTTAGCTTGTCAGAGTATTTGGGAAGGTAGCTCAGATGTTTCAATTGTGGGTGGAATTAACCATATTTTAGATCATGATCAATATATCCTTTTATCAAAATTTGGAGGCCTTTCTAAAAACAACCAGTGCAGCACTTTTAGTGAAGATGCTGATGGTTTTGTGAGAGGAGAAGGAGCAGGCATAGTTTTATTAAAAAGATTAGAAGATGCCGAAAGAGATGGTGATAATATTATTGCTTTAGTAAAAGGGAGTAGTATCAATAACAATGGTTTTAACATTAATTTACCAGCAACGAGCCAAAAAGGACAAACTGAAATGTTAGAGCAGGCTTATGATGGTTCAGGTATTAAACCAGCTGATGTCCATTATATTGAAGCACATGGCACAGGTACTAAATTAGGAGATCCTACAGAAACAAAAGCAATAGGACAATTTTTTGCTAAGGATAGAAGCGAAAAAAAGCCATTAAGAATAGGTTCTGTAAAAACAAATATAGGACATATGGAGGCTGCTGCCGGTATGGCAGGCTTGTTAAAAGTTTTGCTTTCAATGCAGCATAAACAAATACCAGCAAGTCTTAACTTTAAAAAACCTAATCCTGAAATTCCCTTTGAAGCACTCAAATTAAAAGTGAATAACACTTTAGCACCATGGGATGTAAAAGCAAATGAAACACGAAAAGCAGGTGTAAATTCTTTCGGCTGGGGTGGTACAAATGCACATGCTGTTGTAGAAGAATATATTTCACCTAATGAGGTTCATGATAATAAACCTGTAAATACTAATGTATTTTTGCTTAATATTTCAGCAAAAAGTGAGCACGCGCTAAAATCATATGCCAAAAGATATGCTGCACAAATTGCACAAGCTGGAACTGCAGAAGAAATAGCTAAAATTTGTATCGCTACAGCTGTAAATAAACCAAAACTTAACTATAGACTAAGTATAGCTGGGGAAACCAGAGATGAATTGATTCTGAAACTTCAAGAATTTGTTGAAACAGGCGCCGCTATCCCACCTGATTTGGATAATAAAGCAAAAGTAGTTTTCATTTTCCCTGGTCAAGGGAGCCAGTGGTTGGGTATGGGAAGTGAGCTTTACCGTAAAGAACAGAAATTTAAGCACGTAATTGATGAATGTGAGCAAGCGTTTAAGCCTCATGTAAATTGGTCGTTAAAAGAACAAGTATTTGCTACAAAAGAAAATAGCCGCCTTAAAGAAATTGATGTAATACAGCCTTTCCTTTTTGCAATGGAAATTGCTTTAGCGCGTCTATGGATGGACAAAGGACTTCAACCTGATGCAGTAGTAGGACATAGTATGGGTGAGGTTGCATCAGCGCATATATCAGGAGCAATTAGTTTAGAAGATGCCGCTAACATTATTTGTAGCCGTTCAAAACTAATGAAAACAGTTAGCAATACTGGTGGAGCTATGGCAGTTACTGAACTTTCAGTAGCACAAGCTGAACAAGTTGTTGCTCGTTACCAAGGCAAACTTTCTGTGGCAGTAAGTAATAGCCCTAAATCTACCGTTATCGCCGGAAATGAAGTTGAGTTACTGGAAGTTTTAGAAGACTTAGAGGAAAAAGGATTGTTTTGCAGGCAAGTGAAAGTGGATGTTGCATCTCATTCACCACAGATGAATATGCTTATGCCCCCACTCCATAAGCAACTATCTGGAATGGCTGTTCGGGAAAATTTGGTTCCTTTTTATTCTACAGTCTTGAATAAAGAAATGGCTGGAATAGAGTTAACGGAAGATTACTGGGTGAAAAACTTGAGGGGGATGGTTCGTTTTTCAGAGGTTATAGATAACCTTACAAATTTGGGACATACTGTTTTTGTAGAGATGAGCCCTCATCCGGTACTTACCAATGCCATAAATGAATGTGCTGAAAAGAATGATATTAAAGTTGCTACTATTGCTTCCATTTTGAGAGAAAAACCTGAGGAACTATCTTTTATGGGTAATGTAGGTAGGTTATTTGAGAAAGGTTATGATATTAATTGGAAAGCATTTTATGGAATTAAAAAAGCACCGCCAATAAATCTGCCTGCCTACCCGATGCATAAGCAAAATTATGCATTAGAAGATAGGTCTGCGCAAAAGAGCAATGGTTTTACTAGCAAAAATCCACTTTTAGGTCGGAGAGTTAATATTGCGGGTATTGATAATGTATTTATTTGGGAGAATAAACTAAGTCTTGAGCATTTATCATTTGTAAAAGATTACCAAGTAAATAATACGGCTGTTTTACCGGGTGTAAGTTACTTGGAAATCCTGTATGCTGCACTGCAAGATGCTTTCGGTAATGCTTTCCATCAGGTAGAAAGCTTAGAATTTAAAATGCCAGTGTTTTTGCCTGAGAACGCATCTGTAGATACACAATTAAAAATTGTTCGTAATGGGCAGAAAAAAGCAGTATTTACTTACTATATAAAATCAACTAATAGCAAAGAGGCAGAGTGGGAAACCAGTGCAATAGGTACATTAAAAATTTGCGGTAGTCGTGAACGAGTATCAAATGATTATTTGTATAATCTTAATCGCACTAGTAATGATACCCTCATTCAAAAAGAAGAATTTTATAAGGTAACAGATGCAATAGGTATAAAATATGGTAATCTTTTTCAAGGTATTAACTGGATACTCATTAATAATAAACAAGCGATTGCGCATATTATGCCTAATTCAATGTTTATGCAAAATGATAATCAGTATTTCATTCACCCAGCAATTTTAGATAGCTGTTTCCAAACTATTTTTACTCCTGTACACACGTTAGGTAAATTAAAAGCAAACTATACTACTTTTTTATCTCAGCTGAAAGGATTTAGGTGGTTTAATAAGCCTGAAAAAGGAGATAGCATTCTAGTAAAGGCCGAGTTGAAGGGAAGTATCCAAGAACCAAATGGAATTACTAAGCAACAAGTAAGCTTGCATATTTATGATGAAAGCGGGAATTTTTTAGCTGATTTAGCTTTATTAGAAGCTATTATTATTGATAATGATAAAAAGCAAATTAACAGTGGTATAAGTAAAGATTGGCTTTATCGAGAAAGTTGGGAAACTATTCATTTAGATATACCAAATCAAAATGAAATCCAAAAGACGTGGTTAATTTTTGAGGATCATTTAGGCGTAGAGAAAAAGTTGCGTCAACTTTTTAAAAGAGATAATAATAAACTTATTAAAGTTGGCCCTGGCGATGATTT
>JBCDJE010000474.1:0-4084 GCA_038748185.1 Bacteroidota bacterium | reverse complement strand
CAAGAAGCTTGTCAATATTATTAAACATTCTAAATTTAATGATTTCATCATCAACTTCTTCTACCCTAACTTCTAGTACTTCAGCACTTAACTTGTAGATTTTATCCGGGAAAGACTGTGATGTAGCTAAATAACTAATGCATATTAGGCATATAAGTAAAAAACATTTCATAATCGTTCTAGTTAAATTTTGATAATATAAACTCTTAAGGTATTACATTCTTTTAGGAATTAATTTCCCTTTTAATTAAGAAGATAATTTTAATATCGTTCTTTCAGTATATTGAAATGTTAATGATTTTTTGCTTTTTCTATTCAAGAAATAAATCATTGCATATAAATAATATTTTTCCCAAATTGTAAATAAAATTTGCGCTAGTTAAAGAACAATTACTTTGTAAGTAATAACTAATTATTGCCCTTCAATAACATCTTTAAAAAAGAAATAGCCTCTCTCGCCTGAAGGTAACTCTATTAAAATCCAAGCCTGGTCTTCAGAACGTCCTAGTACGTCAAACTTCATTCCGCCAGGTATCTGGGCAATAATTTTAGCACTTTCAGATGAGTTTATATACACTGGTTTTCTTTTGCCTTTAGTACCTTTCACTTTTACCTTTTCTGCCAATAAGTTTCTTTCTGTCTCTGATGCATTTGGAAATTTATGAGGCTCTATATTGATGCCCATAGCAGCTAATCTTTCAGTAAGTATCATATTTTGTTTGGATCTATTTAACCCATCGACATACATTTTCCTGTCAGGTTGCATATTCACTGCTGAGGTATACAGTTTTTCAGCTCTTTTATAATCACCTACTACTTCATGTAAAACACCCATATTGTAGAGCAATTCTGGATTGTATTCATCTACTTGATAAATTGCATCATACATTTGATAAGCTTTATCAATTTCACCAAGTTTCATAAATTCTTTAGCATCTTTCGCTCTTTCTTTAAGTTCTTTATTTTTTACATTTTCGAAAGTGAAGCTATAAGTATAATAGTAAGGAGTGAAATAATTAGCTAGTGTATTACTTAAAGATTCACAAGCATGTTCGGCTAATTTTTGTGCGCTAGATACTGAACTTATATTGGGAGGTTGCGATCCTGAACTTGAATCATATTTTTGAGATCTAGAATTAGTTTGACCAATAACCTCTCCTGTTTTTATAGACAAGAGCTTCATTCTAACCTCTGCAGAGCAAGTTCTCTTCAGTGAATATGTTGTAATAGTCTTACCTTCTTTATTCTTATAAGAAGATTTATCTCTTTCATCAGTACTAGTATACGAAACATTACCTAAAATTACAGCGTCAACCCCTAAAATTTGTCCTAATTCCACCGCATCTGCCTCATTAAGGATACCGCTAATACCTAGTTTCTGTTCTTCAATGACTTTTTGTAACTCAGCTCGTTCAATTATAGAATATATATCCGTTCTGGCTCCTTCAATGTAGCATTTACCCGATTTTCCTCTATAGTCTTGTAATAGTGAACTTACAAGATAATCAGCCATTTTGCTTCCGATATCAGCGCCTGCTTTTTTATATTCCACACTACTTACATTTTCAAAATCTAGCACAGCAATTCTTTGTATTTCGTCAAGGTTTTTTTCTGGTGCTCCTAACAACGATACCTTTAAGCTTGGCTTAAATATATCTCCAAGTTGTGCATTGCTGATACTAACAACAAGTGCTAATAAGATGGATATAGAAAAGGTTTTCATAGTTTCAGAAATTATATGTTTAAAAATTTTATCTCTTATTGTTCTGTGCAGTTTTCTGTCTTCTTCTTTAATGCGGCAACTAATTTTCTAGCTTGTTCTATGTCTTCTGTCTTGATATCAAATCGGTAAATGTATTTATCCACATCACCATTTTTATAAGACTTTATCAATTTATTTTTCCCGCGAACTTCCATGTTAACCAATACTTCTGTCCCTTTAGTGTCAAAATGAATCTTATGTAAGTCAATATCTCTGAAATTAAACTCATAATCGTGTAACACATCTTTACTTATATCATTTATGGAATAAGTAAAAATACATTCTTCATTGTTTTTCTTTATCTTTTGTTTGAAAGTGTTTGTATTGATCACTAAATCACCTATTGCACTTAAAATATAGGAATCAGCACCAACAACACTGGAAAAACTTATTGCATTATCCATTATTTCTTTTGCCAATATTTTAAGTCTAGTAAGTACCTCGGATACAGTTCGGGCTGTCTCAATATCAGGCATTCTTACTTCAAAACTATTGGTATAATTACTCTGTTCCTCTCCTTGCATTGTTTTTATGAGTTTATGCCCTCCTTCAGTATAAATATAAATGAAGACCGCATTGCCCTTAGTGTCATATTCAGTTTTTCCTCTGTTTAAATCCGCTAAATTTAAAGAATAGTTATATGTCTCTCCTTTTGAGACATCTTCCACTTTATAAGACATAAATGTTGTCTCTTTTGTATCTATAATAAGTTCTTGTTCATAAGCATCTTGGTTGATAACCACCTGCCCAATATTTTTCTCCAAATAAGCAATACATTGAACCATTGAGTAACCTGAAAAATCTACCGTTTCTTCCTGCTCTGCTTTCTCAACAAAACCCTTTGCCAACTTAACTAACGAGCGTGCTTCTTCTATAGAAGCAACCTTAATATCAAATCCACTAACATAATTGCCTTGCTCACCGTTTTTGTAATAAGCAATCAATTTGGAACTCCCTTTAGTTTCAAATGAAACAAATACCTGATTGCCTTTTGTCTCAAAATCTATTTTATGCATATTAAAGTCAGCACCATTAACTACATATTGAAATGTTTCTCCTTTAGAAACATCATTAATTTCATAGGAAACGATATTGTTATTTTTTGAATCAAATGTAAATTGCTGTTCATAAGTGTCATCATTGATTACTACATTTCCTATAGTTTGCACCATATTTTCAAGTAAAGACTGTTTACTGTATTTTACAGGTGGTATAGCATCATTTTCATTTGCTATTTTTACTATTTCTTTTAGTACATCAGCAAGCTTACGGGCTTCTTCAACTCCCGTTGCATAAAAAACTATCTTGTTGTCATAATTTCCAAGTTGGCCGTCTTTTTCTACTCTTACAAGTTTTTTCCCTCCTTTTACCTGAGCTACAATTTGAGCTAAATCTCTTTGAGGCTCAAATAAAACCCTGTTTGGGTTTAAATCCATCGCATTTACAGACATGGTTACCTGATCCCCTTTATTTACCTCCATAACAGAAAAGGTCAGCAAAAATCTATTGTTAGCATCTTGAGAGAAAAACTGATCAAATTCTGTTCTTTTTCCTTTTACTATTGTCATGTTTTCCTTCAAAAAGGAAAAATTATCTTCTAATGGTTGCCCTGCTATCCTAAATGTTGTTAGCATTAGCAGGACAACGACGCCTGTAATTATAGTTTTCATTGTATTTAGTTTAATTGTAATGTTAAGCCAATTGTACCATCCCAATAGCCAATAGATCCGCCTCCAAACTCTACGTTTAGAGCAAGTCTATCGTTAATAAAATACCTGCCTCCACTAATGAAACCTAAGTATAAACCACCTAGGCCAGTACCTGTATAATCGATATCAACACCAAATCCATTATTATTAACATACCTTGTCGATAAAACATAATATCCTAATGATACACCTGAATATAAATCCCATTGGTCATCTAACCCTAATAGTTCATTAAAATGATAAGAACCTCTACCAGCAATTCCTATAACTGTATGTCTCCAATAATCTCCGTCAAAATAATTATTGCGAAATGATCTATTAGAGATTTGTCCACCAATACTTATATTGTCCTTTATTCCTTTCTCAAATCTTGCAAAGATAGGAATTCCCCTGCCTGATGCCCCTAATCCTAAAGTAGCCATTCCATTTAAGTCAGTATAAGGATTAAACTGAGCTTGAGAGGTTGAAAAGCCTGACAAAGCGATGATAATTACTATTAAAAGTATTTTTAAATGTTTCATAATTTAATTTTTAGAAATGTAAAATGTATTTTAAATCATATCTATTTACTTCTTAAGAAGTAAGTAGCAGAAAGGCTGAAAATTCGATTTTT
>JBCDJE010000473.1:0-4084 GCA_038748185.1 Bacteroidota bacterium | reverse complement strand
GAACCTATCATATTTACATTCGAAAAACAAAAAAAATAATATTTCTAGAAAGTAAATATCCTTCTTATAAAAATACCTGCCATTTTTCATTTAAGCTGCTATTCATTAGCTTCATGGTTGATATTTAAGTTTGGTGAATCCATGCGGCTCATATTCAAAATCACTTTATTTTATTTACTAATCACTTTGCTAGTTTTTGTATTAGGAGGGATAATTAGTTACCAAGTAATTAAGAATGAGATTGATAAAGAGCAGCGTTGGTTTTTAAAAGGGAGATTGCGAGAAGTAAGTAGTATGATTGAAAGGAGGAATCCTCAGAATGCTATCAAAAGAAATAAATTTTCAGTAACCCCATTGACTGGTGATGCAGTCGAGACCAAAATTTCCTTTTCAGACACTTTGGTGATGCACAGTGACCTCAGACGAATAGAGCCTCATTTACGACTCGATGTCACAAAAATGATTGCTGGACGCTATTACGATATTTCTATCTACGACCTTATTATCGAAGCTGATGATATTGAAGAAGGTGTTGAGGAATCGCTTATTAAAATGTATATCTTACTTTTTGTAGCTGTTTTAATACTTAGTTGGGGAGTTTCTTTTTGGGTATTAAAACCTTTTAACAGAACGCTTGAGCTAATAAAGGTATTCGATATCAGAAAAAAAGAGAAGCTTTATTTTCCTCATTCTAATACCAAAGAATTCCGTCAATTGACCCATTTTTTAGAAGAGATGACCTCTAAGGTGCAAAGTGATTACCAGTCACTTAAAGAATTCTCTGAAAATGCATCACACGAAATGCAAACACCACTTGCTATAGCCAAAGGCAAGCTGGAATTACTTATGGAGAAGGGAGACCTTAAAGAAGAACAATTGCGTATGGTAGATTCGGCTTATAGCGCAGTTTCTAAACTCTCAAAATTAGGAAGATCACTTTCATTACTCACTAAGATTGAAAATAAAGAATTTTCGAATACACAGAATATCAATTTCAGCGAATTGGTACAGAAGTTATTATTTAGTTTTAAAGAATTGATTGACCTCAAGAATATTACTCTAACCAAACATATTGAAGAAGAGGTATTAGTTCATATTGATAAAACTTTAGCAGATATCCTTATTACTAATTTATTTCAAAATGCGATAAGGCATAATTATGAAGCCGGCTATATCAAGTTAAAACTTACACAAACCTCTTTTGAGTTAATTAATTCTGCTAAGTCATTATCCATAGAAAATCCTGAAGTACTTTTTACCAGATTCAAAAAAGCAAAACAAAGTGGTGATTCTATTGGCTTAGGCCTTTCCATAGTGAAAAAAATATGTGAAATAAACCAATTTAAAATTGCTTACTCCATACAAAACGAGGAGCATCGCTTAAAAATACACTTCTTTCAGTCATAAAATTTCTACATTCTGTCGGGTAATTCTGCCTTTTTGTCCATACTTCAAATTTCCTTCAAATTCTAAATAGTTTTACATCAAACTTCTCCTCTAACTTTAAGTTATCAAGAAGTTTATAAGGAAGGTTTATTACTATCGTATACAATTTAATTAAAAATGAGCTAATGTTTACAAGAAAATTACCAGCTATTTGCCTCTTATTGAGTCTAATTTCAGTACCACTTTTCTCTCAAGTTATCGTTCGTAATTCAAATCCCGATAATCCCACAATTACAGGTAAGGTAATAGACGCCAGTACCAATGAACCTGTAGAATTTGCTACAGTTGCCTTGCTTAATACAAGAGATTCTTCATTAGTAAGTGGTGGGGCAACCAACAGTGAAGGCATATTTAAAATTGTTGCAAAACCGGGGACTTATATGATGAAAATTAGCTTTGTTTCTTATGAAACTAAACTGATTCCAAGTATCACTTTAACAAGTAGTACTCCTATAGTAAAAGTAGGAGATATCATACTGAGTGCTGATGTTAAAGCTTTGGAAGAAGTAGAAATTACGGGAGAAAGGAGCCGCTTAGAAATGGATTTGGATAAAAGGGTATTTGTGGTACAAAAAGACCTTTCCAATATTGGCGGTTCTGCATCAGATGTATTAGATAATATTCCTTCGGTAATGGTTGATGCAGAAGGAAATGTAAGCCTTCGTGGAAATGAAAATGTAAGAATACTAATTAATGGACAGCAATCAGGTATGTTAGGGGTTGATGGTGTAAGTGGTTTACGCTCTTTGCCAGCAAACATGATCGAAAGAGTAGAAGTGGTTACCAATCCCTCGGCAAGGTACGATGCCGAAGGTAATGCTGGGGTGATTAATATAGTTCTTAAAAAGAATCAAAAGAAAGGATTCAATGGCAATTTCGACTTTGCCTTGGGTTATCCGCAACAATACAATGCTGCCATTAATCTTAACTATCGGATGAAAGACCTTAACTTTTTTGTAAACTATGGGTTAGCTTATCGCGAAAGCCCCGGACGAGGATTTACCCGAAGAGATTTCACACAAGACGGTGTTTTTAATAGGCTAGATCAAGATCAGGATTATAATAGATCGGGACTTTCAAATACCATTCGCTTAGGAGCAGATTATTCACCTGACAATAAAAATACTTTTACGGGTTCTTTAATGTATCAAGTGGCGAATGATCGAAATCTTGGTCAACTTGATTTTAGAGAATATGATTTCAATAATAATTTGATAGGAGCCAGTTTTAGAGAAGCAGATGAAGAGGAGGAAGAGAACAATTTGGAATATGCACTTAATTATAAAAGAACTTTTGACCAGAAAGGCAGAGAACTCATCGCCTCATTAACTTTTAACTCCGGACCTGAAGAAGAGCTTTCTGATATCACCGAATTGATTTTAAATCCGATAGATCTTACACCCGATTTTACAGCTGATCCCCTGCTTCAAAGAAGTGACAATTTAGAAGATCAATCAAACCTTATTTTCCAAGCAGATTATGTGCAACCCTTAGGAGAGAAAGGTAAGCTAGAAGCTGGATTAAAGAGTAGTTTACGCGATATTAACAACGACTATTTTGTAGAAGAGCAAGATGATGCAGGTAATTGGATAAGACTGCCAGAGCTGAGTAATGAATTTATTTATAATGAAGACATTCATGCAGTTTATGCTATTTATAGCAATAAGTTTGAAAGATTCACTTACCAAGTTGGTTTAAGGACAGAGATAACCGATATAAGCACCAACTTGGTAGAAACTGATGAAGCAAATAATAAGCAATACACCAATTTTTTTCCCAGTGCGCATATTACTTATGATTTGCAAAAAGGCAACTCTATGCAGGTGAGTTACAGCAGAAGACTGCAAAGGCCAAGCTTTAGGTATCTTATTCCTTTTTTCAACTATAACAACCCACAAACTATAAGAGGGGGTAATCCTGATTTAGATCCTGAGTTTACTGATTCTTACGAAGTAGCTTATATAAAAAATTGGAAAAGTTCTAGTCTTACTTCAAGTGTTTATTACCGCCGTTCGCAAGGAGTAATTCAATGGATAAGTAGGGTGAATGAAGAAGGTATTACTTTTAGAAGTCCTGAAAATCTTGCTTCGGGGGAAGATTTTGGTGTTGAATTTATCTTAGATAAGGAGCTTACGGAATGGTGGAATATTAATGGTAGTTTTAATTTCTTTAGGAGTATTGTGGAAGCGGGAAATTTAGCAGAGCTAGAGGAGGGTTTATCAGCAGATACCTATTCTTGGATGTCAAGGGTAAATTCCCGTATGAAGCTTCCTTGGGGAATAGAATTTCAGTTAATGTTAAATTACAGAGCACCAATTGAGCAACCTCAAGGGAAAAGAAAATCTATCACTTCGCTAGATTTAGGTTTTAACAAAGATATTATGAAGCAAAAGGCGACAGTTGCATTTAGAGTGAGTGATGTATTTAATTCTAGATTGTACAGAAGCGAAACTTTTGGCGAGAACTTTTTTCTCGATAGTGAGTATCAGCGAAGAGTACGAAGCTTTGTATTAAGTTTTTCTTATAGGCTAAATCAGAAAAAATCACGAAAAGGCCGCGGTAATCGCCAAAGAGGGGGAGGAGATTTTGAGGGAATGTAGCAAAAAAACTGGTTATATTTTATAAAAAAGCAGTATTT
>JBCDJE010000472.1:0-4086 GCA_038748185.1 Bacteroidota bacterium | reverse complement strand
TGCTGCTTACGAAATTTTGTTCTTTTAGGTTGTAACATAATAATTATATATTATTGATATACACAATACATTTGTACTGCTTAATTGTATCCGAAACTTGTATATTAATGTTATTTAAAGAGACTTACATTTATGTTAGATAAATACAGTATCTCTTGAAATGGTTTGCAAAAATAGATAAGTTAAATTTTATTGCAAACTTTTAGTTAAAAATTTAAAAAAAAGTCCTACTTGCAATACTATTGAGCTGTACTTTGCACTTTAAGTGTTTCATTTAACTTTTCACACACATAATTTACTTCTTCTATTGTATTGTATTTGCTAAATGAAAACCTTATCACTCCTTTATTACTTATTTCACTTTTTCTTAGTGCCGAAATTACATGTGAACCGGATAATGCTCCGCTAGAACAAGCACTCCCACCAGAAGCAGAAATGCCTGCAATATCTAAGTTGAATAAAAGCATATTATTAGCAGGAGACTCAGGCAGGCAAATATTTAGTACAGTATATAAACTATTACCAATATCTGCTGAATTGCCATGAAATGCAATGCCTTCGATTGAACTTTTGAGCTTTTCAATCATTTGCTTTTTTAGATTTTCTATATGTTTTTTATGTGTTTCTAAATTGGCTAAAGACAGTTCTAGGGCTTTGGCTAGTCCTACTATGCCGTATACATTTTCTGTTCCGCCACGCATTTCTCTTTCTTGGTTACCCCCAGTTATAAAAGGATTTAACTGAGTATTTTTATTTTTATAAAGGATGCCTACTCCCTTTGGTCCGTGAAATTTGTGAGCAGATGCTGCAATAAAATCAATATCTAAATCAGATAAATTTAATTGGAAGTGGCCAATTGTTTGAACAGTATCTGAATGAAAAAACGCTCTGTATTCTTTACATAACCGGGCTACTCTTTCAATATCGAGGAGGTTGCCAATTTCGTTATTCCCATGCATCAAACTTACCAAAACATCATGCTGAGTTTTTAATACTTCTTCTAACTGTAATAAATCTACATTCCCTTTTTCATCAAAATTGAGATAAGTTACAGTTACCAAATCAGCTTTTTCAAGCTCTTCAACAGTATGGAGTACTGCATGGTGCTCAAGTTTACTGGTAATTATATGTTTAATGCCTTTTGTAAATACACTACATCTGATTGCAGTATTATCAGATTCAGTTCCTCCTGAAGTAAAAATAATCTCTGCCGGACTAGCTCCAAGCAACTCAGCTACCTGCTTTCTTGCTTTCTCTATTGCTGCTTTTATAACTCTACCATGGGCGTGGGTTGACGAAGGATTGCCATAATGGTTTTCCAAATAAGGCATCATGGCTTCAAGTACTTCTTTATCTATACAAGTGGTAGCAGCATTATCAAAATATACATTCATGTGGATAGCAATTTCTTTTTTGCAAACTTAATAAAACTGCTGATTTTTCTATTCAGCTACTCCCTATCCATTTTTCTCGTTATCCTCAAGGATAGTCTGATGTAACTTCCACTGTTTTTCATTTACTTTATCTTTTACAATATCAAGTGTTTCAGAAACGATACTTAATGCAAGGGTATTAAATTTATCATCTTGAGTGGTATGAAGCAGTCCATCAAAAACAATCTCTGCTACTTCTTCTACTGCTTTATCTCGATGATTCGCTATATCTTCTACAGCTTCGTTAATCACGTTAAAAACAATATCACTTATAAGCTTTTCAATTCTTGAAGTAAGATAGCTTCCCATAAGCGGCACTAATTCTAAGGTCATTACTTCCTTGTTTTTTTCAAGTGCTTTTACCATTAGCCCATCTATATATTTCCTAATTTCTTCACGATGTAGGTGATATGTTCTACTCAATGCTATTTCTACTCTATCAGATACCCAATCGGTAATTTCTGTTTTTTGTGGTAATAGCACCTCTTCTACTAAGCGATTGGCAATGGGACTTCCTTTTTCTAATTCGGTTTTAACTCCATCTATCACATTTACGACAACTCTGTCTGAAATTTCCTCTAAAAAAATCTGATAATACCGCTTTAGTTGCTTAAATAACCAAGTACCTGCTAGGTTAATTACCCCCATTCTCTCTAGGCGATATACCATTGAAAATATCCTGAGCACTCTCAAAAATCTAAAACTGGCAAGAGGAATACAGCCTAATACATCATACCAATGAATGAAGGGATAAAAAATCCAGCTATGATAGGTTTTCCTATAAATAGCCACTCCCCATCGAAAAAGTAATTCCGCAACAAAAACTGTTACAAAAGCAAGATCGATCAATATAAAATTTGCATGGATATGTTCATTATAGAAATTGAAAAATTCTGGTAATACAACTTTTAAGGAAGATTGGACTATTGAATAAGTGAAAAACCATTCTGCAATAATTAATGTGAGATTCAAAGAGATTAATATCAGCATGAGTATATCCAGTGCAAAAAACTCCAGATCTTCACTTTTCTTCAATTTGCTGAAATTAAAAAAACGTTTTTTAACCATAACTTTTAATTATTTATTGCAATCACCTGCCGCGCATTTAGATTAGGGAAGAAGCTAATAACATTAAAAAGGAGCACTACATTTATTTAGCTTCGTTCCCTTTAAAAATATTCAATTCAAGCAGCTTATATTTTAAAGGTAGATCACTCATTTTTACTTCTTCATTTTTCAAATGTTTATCAAAAAATGCGCATAACAAATTTGTTGTGATTTCAATAGCAGTATCATGGTCAATGCTACCTGCCTGATTTAAAGATTGGATTGGAATCATATATGGAATATCCATGAAATTGCTATGTCCAGACTTTAATAAAATTCCATTATAAAAGTAAGAAGTACTTCTATTGATATATGCATATTGATTTAGATTCCCATTATTTATAGTCCATTCTGAGGAAAGGTAAAGAAAAGGTTTTTGAAAAATAGTATCTACAATTTGTCCCCAGTGATCTCCATCGATATTGGCTGCGGCTTTTATTCTATCATCAATTAATAATGATTCTCCTGATGCTGCCCCTCCTCTTGAATGCCCGAATACTCCAACTTTAGAAATATCTAAACTACCATTAAAAAAATCTGAATTGTTCCATCGGTCTAGATGAGCTACAACTTCTATAATATCTTGTGCCCAACGTTCCACCATTTCTTTAGCATAATATGTTTTCAAAGCCTTTTTTATAATAGAATGCCTATCCTCAAATGAAAGCTCTGAATTAAGAGCTTCTATTACGGGAGAGATTGTTTCCCACGAACCTTCCTCAATCTTTTTTGCAAATTCATTATCAAAATATTTTTCTGAACCATCAAGAAATGTTGTACCTGTACTTTCATAAGTATGGTTTATCCCTAAAATAACATATCCTCGACTTGCTATCTCGGTAAGTAACGCGTAATAACCATTAGCTTTTGAATGGTAGCCGTGAGAAAAAATGAGGATAGGAAAGGATTCGTCAGCGATTTTTATTTCTCTAAAGACTTTGGGCTTTACACTATTTAAATAATTTAATATGGACGTAGGAATGCCATACTTTTTTGCAAATCCATTCCTTCCTGCTTTATCAATATAAATATCTCTATTACTTCCTATTGAAGTTGAAGGATACCAGACCTTTATCATCAACTCTCTTTTGTCAGTTTTGTCTATTGTTATTTTTTCATCTCCATCTATTTGAAGGTAAATATCCCTAGTACCAACATTGTAGGGTCCCGTAGGTTCAGGTAATTCAAAAACAGGTAATGCTAAGGGAAGAATAAATGACAAGGTTATTAAAACTACCCACCCAAAAGTTTTTAAAATAATCGCTATTAATGAAGATTTTCGTGATGTTTTGTATAAAATGAAAAACAAGGTAGAAAAAGACAGTAAATAAGTTGGTACCATTTGCCAACGATATCCGTCGAATACTAAATTGGTTAATAAAGCAAGAACGATTAAAATAACAAAGTAAATTTCATCAAATCTTCTCGAGACATAATTAGTGATGAAAACAGCTATTAACACTACTAGTAATAGTAATTCAAAATTCTGCATTTTACGATATATTTTCTAGCAAAAAAGTTAGCAGTAGCTGTAATTAAAAGCTCG
>JBCDJE010000471.1:0-4093 GCA_038748185.1 Bacteroidota bacterium | reverse complement strand
CTTCTTCATTATTCAAATGGTAAAATCCATGTTTTATGCCTAAAACTCTCAGCTACTTTAGTAAGGTCCGCTTTAGGATCGATGTAAAGCTTACTTCTTTTGCCGTTAAGTGCTACATAACTTTCAGTGGTAATACTTATATCTTCTAGTCCTTTTTTTCTGTATTCTTCTTTGAGAAAATGGGCAAATTGTAAGATCATATCAGGCTGGGTTGCCATCATTTTTTCTTGGTTGGGTGTAAGGTACTCGCTATTATTTACTTCCCAATTATTTCCAGTTTCATTATCAGTAATATGAAAAATAGCATACCCTGCTTTTTCCATAAGCATCACTCGCCACGAAAAACGATAACCTTCTTCTGTCCAAAACAAATTTCCAGGATATAAAAGATACCTAAAAGGCAATGCCAATTGAAGTATAAAAAAACTTACAAAAAGAATTTTGATTAGCCTTGTTTTATATGAATAGTAAAAAGACCCAGGGCTACTTATTTTTTTGTGATTTTGTTGGGTGAGAATTTTTGGAAAGGTGTTTTGAAAATAAGTGGCCTGTGCAACAGAATCTACTAATTTTGGTGGAAAGTCTTTACTTGTATGAAATATACTATACAAACCAGAAAAAATACTGCTAAGAAAATTAGATAATCTATTCAATAGCCCTGATAAAAAATTTATAGCGTTTTCATGGTACTTATCAGGAAAAAATACTAGCGTGCTAACAATCATAATATAAGGGAACATGCCTATCTGGAATAGGATGCCAGTCATTATATGAAATACAATTACAGTGAAGTATGCCAACCAACGAGTTTTGGGATAGAGGAGAAAGAAAACAATAGTTAAGTCATAGACTGCGCCAAACCAACTAAATATATAGGCTACCCACTCTTTTATAAGCAATGAACCAATAAGTGGTAAATCTGAGCGAGAAGGAAGCCAAATTTTGAGCGGTAAAGCTTCTAATAACCAATCGGGATTTAGTTTTGCTAACCCAGCAAAAAAATAAACAATTGCTAATTGTACAGGTATAACCCACTTTACCCACATAGGAACTTGATTGGTTATTATCCTTGGTGATCTTAATATATCTATTGAAAATCGTGTATGGGCAGGTAGAAATATTAATAGTAAAGCAATAATGCTTACAAAATAGTAATGATTGAGATAGTTACTTTTGTCTATCAGCTCTACATAAGTAAAGGAAAGAAAGAACGTTGTCGCACCTATTCTGTAAAAAGCACCTAGCATAATGCTTAGCGCCGACAAACCCATGATTGCAAAGAGTAGGTACATGCCGAAATTGCCCAAAGGCTTTATCCACTCAAACCCGTAATAGCTGAAAAAAAAAGTTGGATCAATGTACAAAGACTTGATCCAACCATTTGCTGCAAACCTAATGATGCTTACTAGCATCATAAAACCAAAAAGTACCCGAAAAGTAACCAGCGATGCCGGTGAAACCTTTCGGGTAAAAAAGCTATCCCAATAACTTGCTTTTTGCCTTTCAGTAAATAACAGCATTAATTATATTTCAATAATTATTGGTTAAAAGTGTAGATAAAAAGTAACATGCTTAATTAATCTCCATCATTGTCTTGGTAAGAAATCAAGACGCCTAGAGCAGAAGCCATATCTACCTTCATGAGTACAACTAACTTTTGCATTTCTGCATAAGCTTCTTGTACTTTCTGGTTGTCATTCTCAACAGTAGCAGACAATGGATTATCCAATGCTGCTACTGTTGTTTTGGTTAATTCAAGCTGGTTTATAATATCATTACTAAGTTGCTCTCTATCAAGGTCTTTTAAATAATCATCGAAACCTTGACCTGAAGCATCATTCGCAAAACTATTTCCTTGAAACATTCTTTGGTAGGCTTCTAAGCTTTCAACTGCAAGATCAATGGAAATTCCACTATAAAATGCCTCAGTGGTACCTGGTCTTGGTACGCCGGCACTTCTGATACCGGCAGGAATGCCTACTTTACCATCTCTTACAAATCGCTCGTAGTCCAAAAGAAAAGCATTTACCATTTGTCCTAGGGAACTTCCAACAGAAGTACCTGTGCTTGTGGCAAATGTATTCATATAATTACCTCCACTAGGCGACCAATCTGAAAGCACCTGCGATGTACGAGATGCAACATCACTTACAACATCATTTAAATACTGTAGCCTTGCTGTACCTTTTTCAGTATCGCTGAAGTATGTAAGTACTGCTGAATCATCAGCACCTGTGCCATATAATAAATAGTCTATAGCGGGAAAACCTTTTGCCACAGTACTATTAGCAGCATCTAAATTATAGTTGCCAGATTCAATATTTGATTCAATTAATTCATTATCTGTAGGATAAATATTTAAAGAACCCCTAAGAATTATTGCATCTGCAGGACCAAATTCTAACATAGAGCAGTACTGCCAGCTCTTGTAGGCACTTATAAAATCGTTTCTAAGTATCGCTAGAGTAGCTTGTTCAGGCGAAGTAACAAAAGAGGTTGTCGCTGATTGCAAATCGGTTACATCTCTGTTCAATTCTTGGTAAGCAGGAATAATAAAATTCTCTCCCAAGTTTTGCAATAATGCCTGCTGGTCAACACTTTCATTAGGATTACCCCCTTCTCCACTATCATCACAAGATGTGATATAAGTTAGTATTAAAGCATTTAAAAGAGAAATAGTAATTCTGTAATAGAGATTCATGAAATAAATCTTCTTTTTGAAAAATTGATTAAAAAGTTTATAAAACGTCCTTAACATCTGCCAATGACGGATAAGCGCTTACCAATGTTGCCTTTGCCTCGTTAATACCAGAGATAGTAATATCCCAGAAATTACTACCTAAGACTTCGTTAAGAATAGTATTGATTTGTTCAAGCGAAATTTTCTTTTGAGGACTCGTTCTCAAAGCACGAATAAACTCCCAGGCTTCTGAAAGGACATGAAAAGCATCTCCCGTTTCACCGTTACCAAAAGCAGATAAAGCATCATTCAAATAGTGTACAGCTGTTGCAGCAGCAACCAATTCGAGTTGTTCATATAAAATATCTCTTTGTAAATCTCGCTCAGTATAATTTTTATTAACAATAGCCGTCCGCCCAGCCAGATAAGCATCCATTATTGCCTCATTCGTACCTATTAACTCATCTCTTCCATTAGAATAATTGCCCCAGAAACGTACACCCTCTTTATTCTCCGGGAAATTCACTGTTACACCAAAATAGCCAAATGCCTCATCCCAATGATGTTCCATAGCAGTATAATTTGCATCTGGCTCTGTTTCGTCATTTTCTACACTATTTCCAATTCTATCATCTGTGAGGTAAACATTAAATATTTGATTTAACATTAAAGAACCCATTAATCCTTTTTCAATAATTTGGGTGAATTCTTTACCGTTTCCATCTACTAGTATGGTGTTGCCGTTTGATCTTTTCAATAAACCTACATTCCCTTTACTGGCAGTGGTTCCTTTTAATCCTTCTAAGCTGGCTATTGCCACAGCATCGAAAGCATTTTCAAAATATTTACTATCAAGGTCTGGAGCAAAAGTTTTGCTTTTTATTTGTTTTCCTGAATTATTCAGGTCATCAGACTCAAAAGCATTGCTCTGATTTTCAAACATATTATTCAATACATCTGCTTCAATTTGTTCACCTCCATCGGCTTTTAAAAGATAAGCTTTTATAGCTGCAAGCATATCCAGTCTTGCTGTCTGCCCACTAAAATCTACTGTTGAAGTGCCTTCTCGCTCAAATGTATAATCACTAGGAACTGCTATACTTGTATTTAAATCATCGTTATCATCATCACAAGAGAAAAATAAAAAACAGAGAAATGTGAAAAAATAAATAATTAACTTGTTCATAGTTCAGATTAAAAAAAGTTAAGTTTATTTAGATTAATTATAAATAAAGCGCAAATATAAGTTTGACTTCTCACTTTTGAAATAGACTAATGCTATTTTTTTGTGAACAGGAAATATCCTAAAATTTCCTGAAATTCTAAATCGTGAGAAATTAATTTAATACCTGCTTACTCATCAATATCTTTTGTAAAGCACTTTGGCTTTCATAGCCTATTATGAAGGTTATT
>JBCDJE010000470.1:0-4099 GCA_038748185.1 Bacteroidota bacterium | reverse complement strand
TCTTTAGGCATGGGCTTGAAAAAATCAGGGAAGCTATCAGACTAAATAACGAATTTGATAAGATTCTTGAATTGTTCTGGTTGAATTTCACAGATAATAATCATCAATTCAACTAGTTATATTTTCTTTCATGTAGAGTAATTAAGTATACTTATGGTTTAAGATTTTCTTTTCTCAATAATTGCCATGGTAATTCTACTAGTGCAAACAAGTTCTGATTTTTCGTTCTTAATTTGAATTTGCCAAACATGCGTGCTTCTTCCTATATGTAAAGGTGTTGCTTTGCCGTAGACAAATCCTTCTTTCATACTTCGAATGTGATTGGCATTAATTTCTAGTCCTACTCCTATAAATTGCTCTTGGTCAATACAAAGTGTAGCAGCAAGACTACCAAGTGTTTCGGCAAGAACAACCGATGCTCCCCCATGTAAAAGCCCAAGGGGTTGTTTAGTGCGTTCATCAACTGGCATTTTAGCACACAAAAAGTCTTTGCCAATTTCGGTAAACTCAATTCCTAAATGCGTAACCATATTTTTTTTAGTGGAATTAAGCATTTTGGGCGTTATACTTTCAGGGATCATCTAAATAGTGTGTTAAAATTCGAATAATTTCCTATGAATTATTTAAGCTGTAAATAAAACAGCTTAATTTTGCACCTTAAAAAATTCAATGCAAGCTTATTTTACCAAATTACATCAAAAATTGAAAGGAAAGAAAATATATTTAGTGAGACATGGAGAAACCGAGTACAATAAGCTAGGCATGGTTCAAGGCTCAGGTATAGACTCGAATCTTAATCAAACAGGTATACAGCAAGCTAATGCTTTTTATGAGTATTATCAGCATACTTCTTTCGATAAAGTTTATACCTCAAAGTTACGGAGAACACATCAGTCAGTATATAAATTCATAACTTCTGGTATTTCTTGGCAACAGTTATATGGGCTTAATGAGATTAGTTGGGGACACAAAGAAGGGAGAGCTATTACCGATGAAGATAATGAACAATATACCAATATGCTTATTGCTTGGAGTAATGGCGATTATACTCAAAAAGTTGAAGGTGGTGAAAGCCCACTTGAAGTTCAAGATCGTCAAAAAGTAGCTTGGAAATACTTAATGTCGAATGATCAGGAGGAAAGTATATTGGTTTGTATGCACGGTAGGGCTATTAGAATACTTCTTTGTCTGTTACTCGATATAGACTTAAAAAACATGGATCAATTTGTACATGCAAATTTGTGTCTATACCTGCTCAAATACGAAAATGGAAAATTTGCTATTGAAAAATCTTGTGATGTTACGCATTTAAAAAATATCCCTCAACTTGCGTAAGCACATTATCTTCCTATATTACCTATAAGAAATATAGTTGGTAACTTATGTAGTTTAGGCTTCTGCCTTTTCCATAGTTTCACAGGAAATGTTTTTACTATCTGATCAGGAGCTGTAAGATTGGCTGCAATACAAAGTTGTGTTTCGGGAGATAAATATTGTAGTAAATCTTTTAGTAATTGTTCATTTCGATAAGGCGTTTCCATAAAAATCTGCGTTTCATTATTTTTCTGTAATCTTTCAGTAATTCTTTTCAAGAAAATATTTTTTTCTGGATTTTTATTTGGTATATAACCATGAAAAGCAAATTGTTGCCCTGAAAAACCTGAGGACATAAGGGCGAGGAAGATAGACGAAGGACCTGGTAAAGCTATTACAGGTATATTTTTAGTATGAGCCATTGCTACAGCTATTGCACCAGGGTCAGCAATTCCTGGGCAACCTGCTTCTGAAATCACACCTACATTACGGTTACTGGGTATTTTTTCAAAAATAGTTACAAGGTCATTTGCTTTTGTTCTTTTATCTAACCTGAAGAATTGCAAGTCGCGAATGTTATGATTTGTTCCTAAAGATGAAATAAATCGCCTTGCACTCTTTTCATTCTCAACAAGGTAGTATGTTGTTTTTTCAATAATTTCTTTAATAATAGGAGGTAAGTAATGGTATGTATTTTCTGCAATTAAATTGGGTATAAGGAATAACTTCAAGTTTTAAGTGTTTTAAGTCTATTATATTTTTTCTATAACTCGAGAAGTTGATTCTATCAATTTATATGGGTCATATAAATGAATCAATGGTGAGAGAATAAAAAACTATCGTCAGCAAATTAGTTTCCTAGGCTTACATGCGTATCTGAAAATCAACAACAATTAAGAAGTTTTTTCTGATAGGAAGCTTATTAAACACTACATTTCTTCCTTCATGTTTAGTTGATAGTAGACCTTTTGTCCGTCAGGATAGAAGCCTTCTAATAAAAATTCACTGTTAGTATTAGAGATTGCTTCTAGTAATTCATCTGCCGAAGTAATAGGAATTTTATCTATATGAGTAATAATAAAGCCTTCTTCTAATCTGGCATTACGTAGTCTTCCTTCGGCAATCCTAACAACTTTAAGCCCATTTTGTAAGCCTAATAAATCTTTTTCTTTCTCAGAAATCTTAGTGACTTCTGCCCCTAATTCTTCTATATTAATGATCTTAGTTTTAATAGCCCTAATAATTTCTGTTGTATTTTTAACATTTTTCAGTGTTACTTCTACTTCAAAAATTGCATTTTCACGTTTATAGGCAACCTTTATCACATCGCCAGGTCTATTTCTTGCAACTAATTCCTGTAATTCTGAAGTATTACCAACAGGAATGTTATTAATGCCTACAATCACATCACCAGGAGAGATACCCGCTTCATCAGCACCACCACCTTTAGTAATAGTTTCTATATATACGCCTTCTACATTATCAAGACCATAAATTTCTGCTGTTCTCGCATCTACGTCGTTAATGCCAACTCCCATAAGTGCCCTTTGTACCTCGCCGTACTTGAGCAAATCATCCATTATTTTACTTACTAATGCTACTGGAACTGCAAAGGAATAACCTGCAGAGTAGCCTGTATGGGTTGCAATAGCCGTATTAATACCAATAAGATTACCATTTAGATCAACCAATGCACCACCGCTATTTCCAGGATTTACAGCAGCATCTGTTTGGATGAAGGATTCAATATTCATCTGTTGTGCTTTGGATCTAATAATACCAATGTTTCTTGCTTTTGCACTTACAATTCCTGCAGTAACTGTTGAAGTAAGATCGAAAGGATTACCCACTGCTAAGACCCACTGCCCGGGTTGTACTGCATCAGAGTTACCATAAGGTACAAAAGGGACATTGCTGGCATTGATATGGAGTAATGCTAAATCAGTTGTAGGATCAGTACCCACTATTATTGCTCTGTAGCTTCTTTTGTCATTTAAAACTACTTCTATATTGCTGGCATTTTCAATTACGTGGTTATTAGTTGCTATGTAACCATCAGAAGAAATAATAACACCTGAACCCGAAGACATACGTCCGCCTTGGTCGTGAGGATTTTCACTTTTATTTTCCCATAAATCCATAATATCTTCAAAGGCGCTTTTATTACTATACCTTGTCTTAATATGCACAACTGCGGGAATTACCTTTTGAGACGCATCCATAAAATTAAGTCCCTCAGGTATTTTATAGGCTGTATTTTCGTTTTGCTCTTTAAAATTAGAAAGTATTATATTCTGTTTTTCGGAAATACTTTGAGGAGATTCATTTTCCTGAAGCATTAAGTAACCACTCAAAGTAATAATTCCACTAAATAGAGAGGCTAGTACAATGCCTAAGATATACTTATAGTTTTGCATGGAAGCAGAGTTAATGAGGGTAAAAATTTATCATTCTTATAAGCAGAATAGCAATAAAAAGTCAATACTTAAAAAAGAAGCTGCTTGTAATTTTCTTGAATTTATAGATTTTGTATTTAAAACGGAAATCTCTTGGTTGTAGTTTCTTATAAAATTACCTGAAAACTTTTAACTCAATTAGTAGCTATTTTTCAGGCATTTTAAACCAATCACTTTTCTAAATGTCTAATTAGCAAAGTACATACCCAAATAGTATATAGGGTGTTGTATTATTTCGTATTTTCTGTTTTAATGAGACAAGACTTAATAAAATTACAAGTAATACCTAGTATCTACAGTCAACTTTTATTGAAATAATAAAAAATAGG
>JBCDJE010000469.1:0-4101 GCA_038748185.1 Bacteroidota bacterium | reverse complement strand
CTTCAATTCTAACGTTTCACCAGACTTTTTTATTTTCCGTTTAGCGGGATTTAAAGGTGTGTAATCAGCTACTGCAGCAGATAAAATGGCAATATTGGCTTTGGCGAAATGCTCGTGAACGGTATTAAACATCTCATGGGCTGTATTTACTGGTATGAGGTTAATGTCATATCCTTTAATTGTTTCATGTGTTGGACCAGAGACTAATATAACCCTTGCACCCAATTGAGAGGCTCTTTTAGCAATTTCGAAGCCCATTTTCCCTGAAGAATGATTTCCAACATACCTTACCGGATCAATTGGTTCGTAGGTAGGTCCTGCTGTTATTAAAACAGTCTTACCTGATAATGGCAAGCCACTCTTGATATGATCAACAACAAATGATACAATAGTTTCAGGCTCTGCCATTCTCCCCTCTCCAATAAGTCCACTTGCTAATTCACCATGCTCAGCAGGAATCATAACATTATCTCTGGACTGAAGCGTTTTTAAGTTTTCATGAGTACTACCATGGCGATACATGTCTAAATCCATGGCTGGTGCAAAATAAACGGGACATTTAGCTGATAGATATACAGCTAATAGCAAATTATCGCAAATACCATTGGCCATTTTAGACATTGTATTAGCTGTAGCTGGGGCAATGATAACTAAATCTGCCCACAACCCTAAGTCCACATGATTGTTCCAAACGGCATTCTCGTCCTCTTCATTCGTAAATTCAGAAAGAACAGGATTATTAGAAAGAGTAGAAAGCGTTAATGGAGTAATAAATTCTTTAGCAGCAGGAGTTAGAACAACCTTTACATTAGCGCCCTTTTTTACCAAAAGACGCACTAACCAAGCACTTTTATAAGCAGCTATGCCACCTGTAATGCCTAATAGTACGTTCTTGTCTTTCAGAATGGCCATTGATTGCCTTATTCCTCAGTAGAATCTTCCGTGTTTCTAAAGTAAATCTTATCCTCTAACCACTCCTTTATCGCCAATGCATGTGGCTTTGGGAGCTTTTCGTAAAACTTTGAAACCTCAATTTGTTCTTTATTTTCAAAGATTTCCTCAAGACTATCATTATAAGTAGCAAACTCCTCTAACTTGTCGATTAACTCTCTTCTAATATCTGTATTTATCTGCTCAGATCTCTTGGCAATTACAGAAATAGCCTCATAAATATTTTGAGTTTTGTCATCGATTTCATTCCTGTCGTAAGTAACGGTACTTACAGGTGCGTCTGTTTTCTTTAAATCCATTATTCAACTTTAGTGTTTTGTTCTTCGATTAATATTTCTTGCGGCAAATTATTTAACTCCTCCATCATTTGTTGAGCTTCTGAGAGATACTTTGTTTCAGGATAGGCCTTAATTAATGTATTGTAAAAATCTTCTGCAAGGGCAATTCTCTCCTCTATACGCGCTTCTACACTTAACCTTGCCAGGTTATACTCCGAATTAAAGCGCCAGTATAGAGCATCCTCACGTAAAGTAGCTCCTGGAAAGTCTAACAAGAAGTTATTAAATGCCTTTATTGATGCCTTAAATCTAGAAATCGTATTATACTGTTTGGCTATTTCAAATGCCTTTTTCTCCAGTTTAAAATCCAGCTCTTTAATTAATTGATTTGCTTCTGCCAAATATTCGGAATTTGGATATTGATTGACAAATAATTGAAGTTTTTCTATGGCTTCAACGGTGTCAGTCTGGTCTTTTGAATAAACTGGTGATAAAAAATACGAGCTTTTAGCTGAAAGGAAAAAAGCCTCTTCTGCCTTTTCACTTTTTGGATAACTGTCCTTGAATCGCTCCAATTGATAGGCGGCTGAAAAATATTCTGCTTTTATTTTCTCACCCATAAAATAAAAGGTCTTGGCATACATATACATTAGCTTCTCGGCCTGAGGTTTACCCCTGTAATTTGGTACGATTTGAGCAAATAACCTATTAGCTTTTTTATATTTACCAGACTCAAATAATTCAGTGCCCAATCTAAACTTCTCAGTTATATCAGGGTTTTTTAACACTTTAGAGTATTCGCTACAAGTCTGTAGAACCAAGGTGATAAATAAAAGGTAAATAAGTTTTTTCATAAAACTAAGCAGTCGGCAAAATTATAAAAATTAAACGATAAAAAGAAGCTAATATAGTAAAGATTATTATCCTGATTATCAATTATTTGTATTACTTGATGATTGTAATTTTTTCAATTCAATTTTAATTTTAGCCTTTAGTTCTTCGGTTGCAGGAACCAGTGGGAGCCTAACATAGTCAGCACAGATATCCATACGATTTAAAAGTGCTTTAATCCCTGCTGGATTATTTTCGCTGAAAATTAGTTCTGTAATTTCCTTCAGTTTTAAGTGAAGCTGTGTTCCTGACCTGGCATCATTGTTTAAACCAAATCTTATCATATCACTAAAATCCTTTGTCAATGCTTGCCCAATTACAGAGATAACGCCAGCGCCACCAGACAATGTTACTTTCAAGGCAAGATCATCATCTCCCGAAATAACCAAAAAGTCTTCTGGCTTACTTTTTAACAAATTATAATATTGATCCATCTGTCCCGCAGCTTCTTTGACCCCAATGATATTATCAAAATCATTGGCAAGTCTAATAATGGTTTCTGGAATAACGTTAGAACTTGTTCTTCCAGGCACATTATAAAGAATAATGGGTTTGCTAGTGGAATCTGAAATAGCCTTAAAATGCTGATAAATGCCTTCTTGAGTAGGTTTGCTATAATAAGGTGAAACAGATAAAATGGCATCTATTTGTGAAAGATCTGTTGATTTTATCTCATTTATAACTCCCATAGTATTATTACCCCCTATACCCAACACCAAAGGAAGGCGTCCATTGTTGATTTTAGCAACAAAAGCAACAATACTCTGCTTCTCCTCGAAACTTATTGTGGCGCTTTCACCTGTAGTTCCACTTATTACGAGGTAATCTGTACCATTCTCTACATTGTGAACAACCAACCTTTCTAAAGATTCGTAATCAACGGAGAGATCAGAATTAAATGGAGTTACTAAAGCCACTCCTGTTCTTAATAAGGACTTCATTATAACTTGTTTAATATGTTTAAATACTTTTTAAATTCTTTTTTAAAAACGTCGAATCTAATGACAGATAGATTCAAAATAATGTCGAATAGCCGTTCGTCATGGCTGTGAACACCCACCTTTAGATTAGCTTTAGACATAGCCGTGATTTGGTTCATTTCAAGCACGTTTTTATTATAATAACCTACTAACACGTCAAATGGCTCATTTATGAATTGCATCAAAGTTTGATTCATTATTTTACCTGACCAACCAAAATCTTTCTTTGTGAAAAAATTTTGCCATTGTGTATCGGCTTCTTTTTCTAATTCCGAAAAATAAATCACTGTACTTTTTGGAGATGTTAACTCCAATTCCTTAAAATAATCCGTAAAAGCTTCTGCATCATCAAATTCTTCCTTATTTAATAAAATCGCAATGGTTTTTACCTTGTTGGTGTTAACCGTATTGGTCCGTTTATCCAAGATCTTATTAACGTAATCTTTATTTGATTTATCTCTGAAAGCCTTTAAAATCATGTATATTTAGTCGCACACAAATTTAGAAAAAGCAAACACACTTAGCTGTTAATAAATCTTAAGTTATTAAATGAATAAACGTGTTTTTTATGCCTTATACTGCCTTTGTATTCTGTACAATTGCAAAGAGCGGTTATCTTTGGATAAGGTGAAAGCTTCAAGAGTTGAAATTAATGACAGCCTCATTGAAAAAGAAGATATTAAGTCGTTCATCGCCCCCTACAAACAACATATTGACAGTAGTTTGAATGCCATACTTTCCTATTCTCCTGATCTCTACACAAAAAATGATGGCGAATTGAATACAGCAATTGGTAATATGATAGCAGATGCGGTTTTTGAGCTTGCGGGACCGGTTTTTAATAAAAGATCGGGTAAAGCACTTGATTTTGTTCTCTTAAATCATGGCGGTATTAGATCGGTCCTTCCTAAAGGAAATATTAATTCAAGAACGGCCTACAAAATAATGCCGTTTGAAAATGAAGTCGTGGTTGTAGGGTTGACGGGGCTTCAGTTACAAGG
>JBCDJE010000468.1:0-4112 GCA_038748185.1 Bacteroidota bacterium | reverse complement strand
TTTTATCTCATCACCAAGTCTAAATAAAGAGATTGCGTACAGTATAAATTCTTAGCTAATTGAAATAAATACTATCTTCTTAATCTCTCTATGCTTAGTCTGGGAAATATTATTTTATGATTAAAAACTTTTTACTGGTTTCATTGCGCTCCCTGTTAAGAAAAAAGACTTTTACAATAATCAATGCTGCAGGTTTAGCTATGGGTCTTTCTGCCACAATGATTATTATGGTTTATATCAGTTTTGAATTAAGTTATGATAGATTTCACAAAGATGTTGATACTATTTATCGCGCCTTTACGATTGCTGACAAAGATGCGGCAGAACAGGTGGTAATGTATCCGAGAATTGGTCCAACAATTAAGGAAAACATACCAAGTGTAGAAAATATGTTCAGGACAATGGATCGAAGAGGTATTGTTGAAATTGGAGAAGGAGAAGACACTAAGGTATTTAAAGAAGAAGCGGTAGCGTATGTAGATGCAGCCTTTTTTGAAGTATTAGATTTTGAGTTTAGTAACTTAATGAACAGCAAAGAAATTTTTGCTGACTGGAATGAAGTAGTTATTAGTGAGTCATTAGCGCTAAAATATTTTAATAACACTGATGTAATAGGGGAGAGTATTGTTTTTTACGATGACTTTGGAGAGCATATTACCACAATAACTGGTGTAATGAGAGATATGCCTCAAAATTCTCACATCCAATATGATTTATTATTCTCTATGAAAATGATGGAAAATAATCCAAATTATACCAATTGGAATGTAGAAGGCTGGGGTGCTTTTGTACATTACTTTAAATTACAAGAAGATGCCAAGGTTACTAAAGTTGAAGAACAAATAAATGCATTATTAAAACAAAAAGGTGGCATTGAAGTCGATTTTAGTTTAGCTCTAGAATCATTAAAAAGTATTCATCTTTATGCCGATCATGTTTTTGATAATGCTGAGACAAATGATGTACGAATAATCTATTTGCTAGTTGTTATTGCTTTGTTCATATTACTTATTGCTTGGATAAATTATATTAACCTTACTACAGCTTATTCCCTTGATAGAGCTATGGAAGTTGGTATTAGAAAAGTAATGGGGGCTAATAGATTTCAACTAATAAGACAGTTTCTATTAGAGGCTATTATTTTAAATAGTATCTCTCTTGTATTGTCATTTATTATAATACAGTGGTGTTTGCCTTACATGAGCGAACTGGTGAGTAAAGATATTACCCTTTTAGCATTTCTTCCTAGTTTACCAGAGTTTCAGATGTTATGGTTTGTGTTTTTTATGATCTGGATTTCAGGGGTGTTAATTTCTGGTTTGTATCCTGCTGTAGTACTTTCTTCTTATAAACCAGCATTAGTTTTAAAGGGGAAATTTAGTAAATCAGGTAAAGGAATTATTCTTAGAAAATCATTGGTCATCTTCCAGTTTGCTGCTTCTTTGGCAATGATTACTGGAACTATCATTGTTCACAATCAAGTAAATTTCATGCGTTCTCAAGCGCTTGGCATCAACATCAATCAAATGTTGATTGTAGAAACGCCTAGACTTCCTACAGAGAACTATCAAGAAAAAATAGAAGGTTTTAAAGATGCAGTAAAAAGCATTACAGCAGTAAAAAATGTAAGTGTTTCAAGTGCTATCCCTGGAAAAAATTATAATTATAGTACAAAAGTAAAGAAGCAATCCGATGAAGGCTTCCAAGAAAAATCTTCTAATATCACATACATAGACGAAAATTTCTTTGATAATTATGATATTGCCTTAGTTGCTGGTAGAAGCTATAAAAGAGATAATGCTGATGATTTTAAAAACAAGATCATTATCAACGAAGCTTTAGCTCAGTTAGTTGGATTTGTAAATCCTATTGATGCTGTAGGAGCAAACTTAATTTTTGGAAATGATGGAAACTCCAAAGAAGTGATTGGTGTTGTGCCCAATTATCACCATCAATCATTACAAAATGCTTATGATCCTATTGCCTATCAATTTAGATTAGGAAACGGCAGTTTCTCTATAAGACTGTCATCGGAAAATATGGAGACTTATTCAAGTATTGTAAAGCAAGTTGAATCAACTTATAGAAAGTTTTTTGGCAATGACTTGTTTGAATACTTTTTCCTAGATCAATACTTCAATACTAAGTATAATATAGATATGCTTTTAGGGAAAATCTTTGCCATTTTTACTTCACTGGCTGTCTTTATTGCTTGTTTAGGACTTTTTGGACTAGCTTCTTTTATTACTATTAGCCGTACTAAAGAAATTAGTATTCGAAAAATTCATGGAGCTACTATTTTTTCTCTTATTAATTTGCTGTGCTCCGATTTTGTAAAACTCATCATACTGGCAGCTTTACCGGTTATTCCTATTACTTGGTACTTTGCATCAGATTGGCTACAAAACTATGCTTTTAGAATAAGTTTAGAAATTTGGTTTTTTCTTCTGCCAGTAGTAATACTAAGTAGTTTAGCGCTATTCACAGTTTTATCTCATACTTTAAAAGCAGTTTCAGTAAACCCTGCGAAAACACTTAGAGCAGAATAACGAAGCATTCTAGAATTAAACTTTCTTCATTGGTCAGCTTTTATCTTAATTGTATATATACTCTGCTGTTATTTTTTATAGCTTTATAAGAGCAACGAAAATAAATGCGAATATGAAAAGAAGAAAATTTTTAAGAAACAGTGCTTTGAGCGCATTTACTGCAGGTATAGCCAGTAAAAGCGTTTTAGCAAATAACATTGAACAAGCTGGTCAATACGACTTTAAGTTGAAATATGCACCACATTTCGGAATGTTTAAAAATGCAGCTGGCGAAGATTTGTTAGATCAATTGAAGTTTATGGCTGATATGGGCTTTAAAGCTTTAGAAGATAACGGCATGAAGAAAAAGGAAGTAGCCCTACAAGAGAAAATTGCTAACCAAATGCAAGCAAGCAATATGCAAATGGGTGTATTTGTTGCCCATAAAATCTACTGGAATGAGCCAAACCTTACAAGTGGAGACAAAGATAAAAGAGAAGAGTTTTTAAAAGATATTAAAGATTCTGTAGAAGTAGCTAAGCGAGTAAATGCTAAATGGATGACGGTTGTACCAGGGCATGTAGATTTACGAAAAGACATGGGTTATCAAACAGCGAATGTTGTTGAGTCATTGAGAAGGGCATGTGATATTTTGGAATCTCATGAATTAGTGATGGTTCTGGAACCACTTAATTTTTACAATCATCCTGGGATGTTTTTAACAAAAATACCGCAAGCTTTTGAGGTTTGTAGAGCTGTTAACAGCCCGTCTTGTAAAATTTTATTTGATATATATCATCAGCAGATCACGGAGGGTAATATTATCCCTAACATAGACCTTGCATGGGAAGAAGTTGCTTATTTTCAAATTGGTGATAATCCCGGTAGAAAAGAGCCCACAACCGGAGAGATTAATTATAAAAATATATTTAAGCATATTCATGAAAAAGGATTCGATGGAGTAATGGGAATGGAGCATGGTAATTCTAAACCTGGAAAAGAAGGAGATATGGCAGTGATTGAAGCTTATACTGCTGTCGATAATTTTTCTTAGCAGTAGAAATAGTAAGAGATAAACTTAGCCTGCTTTTTAAGCAGGCTTTTTTATTGTAAACTATTTCATACATAAACGAAAGGTACATCTGACATAAATTAGTACTTTTTATAGAAAAAATGTCAGTTAATCATTAGAGATTTGAATAAAATCTAATTTTTTAATACACAGATATTTTTCTAACTATGGAAAACCAAGAACAGTCCTCAATTGAAAACATTTTTTTTAGAGTTTATTCTTATGAAATGCAGAAAGTAATTAGAATCTACAATAATTAATATTTGAAATATTAAATCACTAGTATGTGTCTTTTGTATTGATTTCATTAGATTTGTTTAACTCCCCCTTTCTTGTACAGAGATTTATTTATCAATGTGAAGAACTTTTAACCTCTCGTATTTATTAGAGTAATTCTCTACTTATTATATGAGCCTATATTTTAATGCTTATCATTGCTTGATATTAGTAAGTTATTAAAAATAATTATGTTCTCATAGAACAATACCTTCTGTAACTCATTTTAAGATAAG
>JBCDJE010000467.1:0-4119 GCA_038748185.1 Bacteroidota bacterium | reverse complement strand
CTAGTACATAGCTTGTTAGACTATTACTTTGCTAAAAAAAAATATCAATTTTCTTCTTTATTGAAAACTGTTAGTTAGTAGATATGCTGATATAGTTAATAAGCCAATACACTCCCCAACCATTTTTCAGTTTCTTCTACCGATTTTCCAATTCTTTGAGCATAATCTTCAATTTGATCTTTATTGATTTTCCCAAGTCCGAAATATTTTGCATTTTCATTGGCAAAATACCAACCACTTACTGATGCTGCGGGGGTCATTGCAAAGTTTTCAGTAAGCTTTACATTGCAATTTTTTTCTGCTTCTAAAAGTGAAAACAAAGTAGTTTTTTCTTGATGATCGGGACAGGCAGGATATCCTGGTGCTGGTCTAACACCTATATATTTTTCTTTTATAAGTTCAGTATTATCTAATGTTTCATCAACTGCATACCCCCAAAATTCTTTCCTAACCCTTTCATGCAGTCTTTCTGCAAATGCTTCAGCAAACCGATCTGCAAGTGCTTTTACCATAATACTGTTATAATCATCGTGGTCAGCTTCATAGACAGTAGCCAGTTTTTCAGCGCCGTGTACAGTTACTGTAAAACCGCCAATGTAGTCTGCTCGTTTACTTGTTACCGGAGCAATATAATCTGTGAGGCAAAGATTATTGGTTTTAGCTGACTTTTTATTTTGCTGCCTTAAATGATGTAAGGTAAACAAGGTTTTACCTCTATCTTCGGAATGGTTTTCTGCATCGAAGTCATAAACGTCAATATCTTCGTCGGAGATAGCATTGGCGGGAAAGAAACCAATCACTCCACTGGCTCTAAAATGTTTTGCTGTTATAATCTTATTGAGCATTTCTTGGGCATCATCAAAAAGTTTTTGAGCTTCCTGACCTACTATTGGATCTTCTAATATCTTAGGATATTTTCCTGCTAATTCCCACGATTGGAAAAAAGGTGTCCAGTCGATGTAATTTGCCAATTCAGCTAGATCATAAGATTCAAAAACTTTAGTCCCTAAGAAGTTAGGTTTTTTAATTGTTTGAGTTTGCCAGTCGAGCTTTGTTTTGTTTTCCTTTGCTTCTTTAAAAGAAATATAAGATTTAGCACTTTGCCTTTTTACATGATCTTCTCGAAGCCTTTCGTATTCTTCTTTGTATTTGTGTATTTCTTTTTGCTTAATTTCTTCATTTTTTCCTGTAAGTGCTGAAGTAACTGGCACACTGCGTGAAGCATCAATAACATGAACAACAGGTTTAGAATAATGAGGTTCTATTTTTACTGCTGTGTGTATTCTTGAAGTTGTGGCGCCACCAATAAGCAAAGGAATCTCTAAACCTGCATGTTCCATTTCTTTTGCTACATGCACCATTTCATCAAGAGAAGGAGTAATAAGTCCACTTAAGCCAATGGCATCTACCTGTTCTTCTATCGCTTTTTGGATAATTTTATCAGCAGGAACCATTACACCAAGGTCAATTATTTCAAAGCTATTACAAGCAAGTACCACACCTACTATGTTTTTCCCTATATCGTGTACATCGCCTTTTACGGTTGCCATCAGTATTTTAGCAGCAGATTTTTGTTCGGTATGTCCTTGTTGTTTGAGTAATCGTTTTTCTTCTTCCATATAAGGAAGCAAATAAGCAACTGCTTTTTTCATAACGCGGGCACTTTTTACTACTTGTGGTAAAAACATCTTACCTGCGCCAAATAAATCGCCGACAGTATTCATGCCTGCCATAAGTGGTCCTTCAATTACATGCAAAGGTCTGTCGTATTGTTGGCGTGCTTCTTCAGTATCCTCGATAATATAATCAATAATTCCTTTTACAAGTGCGTGTGAAAGCCTTTCTTCCACTGTGCCAAGTCTCCAACTATCGTCTTGTACTTTACTTTTAGCTTTTCCTTTTACAGTTTCTGCAAACTCTAATAAATTTTCTGTAGCTTCTTCTTTACGATCTAATAATACATCTTCCACCTTCTCAAGAAGTTCTTTTGGTATTTCATCGTAAACTTCTAGCATGGTTGGGTTTACTATGCCCATGTCCATTCCATTTTTAATGGCATGGTATAAAAATGAAGAATGCATTGCTTCTCTTACCGGGTTATTCCCTCTAAATGAAAAAGATACATTGCTCACACCACCACTCACCTTAGCACCGGGTAGGTTTTCTTTTATCCATTTAGTTGCTTTAAAAAAATCAATAGCATTTTGTCTGTGTTCTTCCATTCCTGTGGCTACAGGAAAAATGTTTGGGTCAAAAATGATATCCTGTGCAGGAAATTGTACTTTATCTACCAAAACTCGGTAAGATCTTTCGCATATTTCTGTGCGTCTTTCGTAGTTATCGGCTTGACCGTTTTCATCGAAAGCCATGATAATTGCTGCTGCACCGTATTTTTTTATTTTTGATGCTTGCTGAATAAATTCTGCTTCACCTCCTTTCAAGCTTATCGAATTTACAATACATTTTCCTTGAACTACTTTTAGTCCGGCTTCAATAATTTCCCATTTTGAAGAATCTATCATAATGGGTATTCTCGAAATTTCAGGTTCGGCAGCAATTAAATTCAGAAATTTAACCATTGCTTCAATTCCATCAAGCATTCCCTCATCCATATTCACATCCAATACTTGTGCACCTCCTCTTACTTGGTCTAAGGCGACGGTTAAAGCTTCTTCGAAATTTCCTTCTTTTATCAGCCTTAGAAACTTTTTTGAACCTGTAACATTGGTTCTTTCGCCAATATTAATAAAGTTAGATGCAGGAGTAACTACTAAGGGTTCGAGCCCACTCAATTTAAGTGGAGGAAATTTTTGTTGCATATTAACTGTCATAAACTCAGGTACTTTTCTTACTGAAATGATAATTTAAGTATTGCTTTCTAGGATTTTAAAGTAAGTGTTAGCTAGTTAAAAAATACTTACAGTAGAAGCCGAAATGGCTAAAATACTTGTAATGGAATTGGTTTTCTAGGTTTAAACTTTGCTGCTTCATCTGCAATAAGTTTGATATGATCTGGAGTTGTTCCACAGCAACCGCCTATAATGTTTACTAATCCTTCCTTTAAAAACTCTCTTATTTGTTCTGCCATTTGTTCAGGTGTTTGGTCGTAGGCGCCAAACTCATTAGGTAAACCTGCATTGGGATGCGCACTAACAAAAAACTCAGATTCTTTATCTAAAACTTGTAGATAAGGCCTTAAGTCTTTAGCGCCTAATGCACAATTTAAACCTATACTTAATAAAGGAACATGGGAAACAGAGATGAGAAAGGCTTCAGTAGTTTGTCCTGAAAGTATCCTCCCACTAGCATCGGTAATAGTTCCCGAAACCATAATTGGCCACTCTTGTTGCTGTTCTTCCATTAATTCTTGTAAAGCAAATAAGGCTGCTTTGGCATTTAAAGTATCAATAATGGTTTCGACTAGGAAAAAATCAATTCCTCCATCAACTAATCCTTTAGCCTGTTCTTTAAATGCCGTTACTAATTCATCGAAAGTGATCGCTCTATAGCCTGGATCATTAATATCAGGTGAAATAGACGCCGTTTTATTTGTCGGGCCAATTGAACCGGCAACAAATCTAGGCTTATCAGGGTTTCTAGCTGTAAACTCGGCCGCTACTTCTTTTGCTAACTCTGCAGATGCTTTATTCATAGCATATACCTGATCTTCCATAGCATAATCAGCTTGAGCAATTGAACTACTTGAAAAGGTGTTTGTTTCTGCGATATCAGCTCCTACTTCAAAATAAGCTGCATGTATCGCTTTGATTACATCAGGTCGAGTGAGTGATAAAATATCATTATTTCCCTTTAGTGGATGAGAGTGATCTTTGAATAATTCACCTCTAAAATCTTCTTCTTCTAATTTATATCGTTGTATCATAGTGCCCATTGCACCATCTAATACTAATATTTTCTCACTTAATATTTCTCTAATATTTTTCAGCATCTGAATAAAAAAATAGTTAAAAAATAGCCAGAAACAATACTTTCAGTTATCCAATAATCTTCAGGAAGGGAGGGTAGAGAAACTATTCACTCATCTCTTCCTGCATGAAACAGGATGGGAGTTAGCACCTTAAATAGTTTTCAGGTTGCCAAGACTTCATAGGGCCCAAT
>JBCDJE010000466.1:0-4141 GCA_038748185.1 Bacteroidota bacterium | reverse complement strand
TCTTGCGCAGGTTCTTTTGGTAAGGATTTTTTATTAAAATTTCCTGAAGGGATTTCTCCAAACCATTTTTTAGCTAATTTATTTACCTCTTCAAATGTCACGTTACCGGCAACTACCATTATGGCATTGTTCGGTCTGTAGTAATTATAAAAAAAAGATTTCACATCTTCCATGGTAGCTTGCTCAATATGTGAAATTTCTTTCCCTATCGTAGGCCAAGCATAAGGATGTTTTTTATAAACTAAAGGACGTAGCTTTAACCAGACATCGCCAAAAGGCTGGTTCAAATATCTTTGCTTAAATTCTTCTACGACTACTTTTATTTGTGTATCTAATACCTGCTGATCGAAAGATAATGCCAGCATTCTATCAGACTCAAGCCAAAAAGCTGTTTCTAAATTATTAGCAGGTAAAGTGAGGTAATAATTAGTGATATCTGGTGTAGTAAAAGCATTATTATCCCCTCCTACTTTTTGCAAAGGTGGATCATAATCAGGAATATTTACTGAACCGCCAAACATTAGATGTTCGAATAAATGGGCGAATCCGGTCTTATTAGGATCTTCATTTCTAGATCCTACATGGTATAATATATTTACCACTGCAATAGGCACTTGCCTATCTTCATGTACAATTACTTTAAGCCCATTTTTCAGTTCAAACTCTCGATATGCTATCATCTCAGTACATCAATAATAAAAAAAGTAATTCCAAAATAAAAAAGTAAAATCCTTGACAGTTCGTTAAATATTTTCAGAAAAAAAGAGTCTTATTCCAATGATGTTTTGCAAATTTGCACCTCAAAATAAAAGGTGAGTCTGCAATTTTAAGTAAAAACTCAAAACTTACCCTTATGAAGCTATACTTAGTAATTATCTTACTTCAATATAAATCAATCGTTGAGAGGGAACAATTAAATGATAACCTGAGTTTATAAAAGTTTGCAGCAACAGATTATATGATTTAGATACCTTATAATACTAATATTTTTTGTTTAAATCATTGATTGATAGTTAGAAAACATATTACAGTTAAAACAGCACAAAGTGCTTAGCAATGAAAGTCTTAAAGTTTGGAGGAACCTCCGTTGGAACACCAGAAAGTATAAAGCAGGTAATTGAAATTGTAAAAGCAGCACTACAAGAAGAAAAAACGATTGTAGTAGTTTCTGCTTTTGGTGGTATTACTGATGATTTAATCCATTTGAGTGAACTTGCTGCAAGAGGTACAGAGACTTATAGAGATCTATATGATACAATTGAAAAACGTCATTTAGAAGCTATAAAAGAGTTAGTTCATGCTAAGAGGCAAAGTGGCGTGATAGCGAATATCAAATACATCCTAAACGAACTTGATGATATCCTTCATGGCGTATTTTTAGTAAAAGAGCTGAGTGCCAAAATGAGAGATTTTATATTGAGTTTTGGTGAGCGACTTTCTGCACAAATTATTGCTGAAGCTTTTAAAGAACTCGGCACCGATGCAAGGTATACCGATAGTCGTAAGATAATTATTACTGATAAAAACTTTGGTAATGCTAATGTAAACTTTGAAGAAACCAATGAGCTTATAAAGAAGCATTTTATTTCAGCACTAGGTGAATTACATATCATTCCAGGATTTGTTGGCACTACCCTAAACAACGAAACTACTACACTTGGCAGAGGTGGTTCTGACTATACGGCATCTATTATAGCGGCTGCACTCGGTGTAGATATACTTGAAATATGGACAGATGTAAATGGTATGATGACTACCGATCCAAGAAAAGTCCAACGTGCTTTCTGTATACCTGAAATTTCTTATGAAGAGGCAATGGAGCTATCTTACTTTGGAGCAAAAGTTATTTATCCACCTAGTATACAGCCTGTTTATGAGAAAAAGATTCCCATACATGTAAAAAATACTTTTGATGCTAAAGGGGTTTTTACTGTAATAAGCGAAACTGCTCGAGAAGACGAACGACCAATAAGAGGGATCTCTTCAATGGACGAGATGTCTCTCCTTACTTTAAGTGGAACTGGTATGGTAGGGGTAACCGGTACATCTAAAAGACTATTCGGGTGCCTTGCTGAAAATGGTATAAATGTAGTATTAATCTCCCAGGCTTCATCTGAGCATTCCATAAGTTTGGCTATTTCGGAAAAGGATGCTATTAAGGCAGAAAAGGCAATACGACTTGAGTTTAAAGAAGAATTTGCCGGGAATAAGCTAGATAAATTATTGGTTGAACACGACATGGTGATTATTGCTGTAGTCGGTAAAAATATGAAAAGTACCCCGGGTGTTTCTGGTAGGCTATTCAATGCATTGGGCAATAACGGCATTAATGTATTAACAATCGCTCAGGGTGCTTCCGAATTGAACATTTCCATTGTAATTAATAGACAAAATGAAGAGAAAGCCTTGAAATTAATTCATGAAGCATTTTTCTTATCGAAAATAAAAGCACTGCATTTATTTATTGTTGGAGCTACAGGTATGATTGGCAAAACACTCATCAAACAAATAGCTCAGCAAAATCAAAACCTAAAGAAACAAATTGCGGTAGATATAAAAATTATTGGACTTACCAATACTAAAAAGCGACTTGTTAATCCTGAAGGTTTCGATCCTGAGACTTGCCTTGCAACGCTTGATGCCAAAGGTAAAATAGCAGACCTATCGCAATTTATTGAAAATATGATTGCGGCTAATTTACCCAATAGCATTTTTATTGATGCCACTGCACATAAAATTGTAGCTGATAATTACGAACGTATTTTAAATAGCAGTATCGCAATTGTTACACCTAATAAATTGGCTTGCTCAGGAAGCTTTGAAGCTTATAAAAAGCTAAAAGAAACTGCAAGAAAGCGCAATACTCGTTTCTTATTCGAGACCAATGTAGCTGCTGGTTTACCGGTAATCAGCACCTTAAACGATCTTTTAAACAGTGGCGATAAAATTCTGAAAATAGAAGCTATTCTTTCGGGAACACTCAATTATATTACTAATAATGTTAGTAGAGAAAAAAGTATTAGTACAGTGATAAAAGATGCTGTAAAGGCAGGGTTAACTGAACCGGATCCTAGAGTTGATTTAAGTGGTGCAGATGTTGCCAGAAAAATACTTATTTTGGGTAGAGAGTTAGGTAATGTTATAGAAATGTCAGATGTTATAGTTGATAAATTTATTCCTGAAGAATGTCTTGAAACACCTGATTTACGCAATTTTTTGGAAAAATTAGAAGCTTTTGACGATACTTTTGAAAGAAGACGGGCTGAAGCTGAAGCTGAAGGAAAAAAATTTAGAGTAATTGCTACTTTCGAGAATGGCACCCCAAAGGTAGAGATGAAGTCTTTCGATGTAAACCATCCCTTTTATTATGCTAAGGGGAGTGATAACATTGTTTTATTTACTACTAATCGCTATAAAGAGCTTCCTTTAATGATTAAAGGGCCTGGTGCAGGTGCTGAAGTAACTGCTGCAGGTGTTTTTGCTGATATTATAAGAATTGCATATTGAAAAAGACTGAAAATTACTTTTCAGTCCTATATCTTTATGTTTGCGACCTAAAATACTAAGAGACTTCTTCCTTAAAAGAAACCTCTCCATATGCTAAGATATCTTCGAAATATTTAAAAGTTTCAACTGCCTTATTTACAATTTTTTCTTGGCTTTTAGGCGTTTTGCCTATAATAGTAGCTTGCATAATAAACGCTTTCCAAAATGAGCCTGTATTTTCTCCATAACAACCGTAAAAATTAAAAGAGCTATTGCGCTGTATTTGTAAATTTTTCTCTAGCTTTCTTCTAATAACGGCTCCTCCTAATGTAGAACCTTCTAATACATACATCGCTCCAATAGCTTCTTCAAGGTTATTGATCGCTAATTGAGGAACTTTGTTGAAACATAGCATTTTTTCATCAATGTCCAGCTCAAGCATATCATATTTTAATAGATGTACTTTTTTTCGCTCTCCTAGTCTTAGTTGTTGCTTTTCTTTTGCAGTTAGTATATTTTCAAATTGCTGCTCTAAAGCTTTGTGAAGGTAAAATTGTTTGAGAATGAGTTCTGAGTATTCTTCCAAATTTATAGAACCATCCATTATTTTATGTGAGAAAGCCAGTACTTCTACCCTATCGTGGCTAGCTTTAGT
>JBCDJE010000465.1:0-4148 GCA_038748185.1 Bacteroidota bacterium | reverse complement strand
GAAGAACAGTTTTATTAACGATTATCGGAAAAAAAGTAAGCAACCAGCTAAGGTAGACTACCAAGAAGTTGAGACTTATTATAATTCCGAAAATACTGATCAAAACCTAACTATTGACTTACGTTCGGAAACTATGCAAAATCGCATAGGTGATGAAGTAACTAATGCTTTAAACTCGTTAGGGGTTGATTTTAGGATTGTAATAATTTTATGTGACCTTGAAGGTTTTACATATGAAGAAATGGCAAAGATACTAGACATACCTATTGGTACGGTTAGATCTAGGTTGCACAGGGCGAGAAATTTACTAAAAGAAAAATTGAGAAAGTACGCACAATCAAAGGGATATAAGTAACTATTAATTTAAACATTGGCATATGGGAAACAATAACTCTACTAAAACTAATATTAGCCAGAGCTCTAGGTTCTGCAATGAATTTGTGGAATTAGTGCAACTAATACTTGATGGCGAAGCCACAAAAGAAGATAAAAACCGTTTCTATGATTATTATATGAAATGCGGTCACTGTATTTCTTACTACAACCTTGAATCTTCAACTGTTGAGTTTTTAAAGAAAAAAATCGAGCAAGAGAAAACGCCTGTTCCAGATGGACTGGCAAAACAAATTCTATCAAGGATTCATCAGAGGGTTTAAAAAATAAATGTCACAAGGTAAAATTCTTATTTTTTCTGCTCCTTCAGGAGCAGGTAAAACTACTATAGTAAAGCACTTGTTAGGAATAAACAAGTGCTTTACTTTTTCTATTTCTGCTACTACAAGACTCAAGAGATTAAATGAAGTGCATGGAAAAGATTACTATTTTCTTTCTCGTGAAGACTTTTTAGAGAAAATAGGGCAGCAAGCGTTTGTAGAATATGAGCAAGTATATGAAGACATTTATTACGGTACTTTGAAAAAAGAAATACAAAGAATTTGGGATGAAGAGAAACACGTATTGGTTGATGTTGATGTAAAAGGTGGTTTGAACCTAAAGAAACAATATGGCGAAAGGGCATTGGCAGTATTTGTAAAGCCACCAAACATAGCAACTCTAGAAAACCGATTAAGGCAACGAAAAACTGAATCTGAAGAAAAGCTGAGAGAAAGAATTAGTAAAGCGGAAGAAGAAATGGCTTTTGAAAAATTCTTTGATTTAATACTCATTAATGATTCTTTAGAAAAAGCTTTAGAGGAAGCCGAAACTATTGTAAATCAATTTATTTCAACATAAAACTGTAATTTATTCCCAAATTTACAGCAAGTCTCGATGCTTTACCTGTAATGTAATTCATAAGAAAAGTATAATTTACTCTACTGTTCTTTCCTTTTTTATATGCTACACCTGCTCCTAATTCTAAACCAAAGGCGCTTGAGTTTAATGATTGATTGAGGAGTAATGTATCATTTTTTAAAGTTGATCTTAGGTAATTAAACCCACCTGAAAAAAATGGATTGAAAAATCCCTGATTATTACTGGTAGTGTAAGACATGCCAAAACTAAGATCATATCTATTAACTGTAAAGTTACCACCATTTCTATTAAAGTCTTCTGTAAAAAGATACTTCCAGTTAATAAAATATGATAATAAACTTTGTTTAGGAACAATTTGAGCACTTAGTCCTATACCCATTCTGTTAATTCTACTCTGATAACCCAAAAGCATACCTGTATGTAGTAGTGTTCTATTATCTGAAAAACTGTTTCTTTTAGGAGTTTTAGGTGCTGTAGAGATTGTTTTATCTGGTTTACTATTAGGTTGTTGTAACTGCTGTTTTATTGTGAAGTCTTTTAAATTTAGAGGGTCTCTATTTAGTTGAAAAAGAGAGTCATGTGTTCTTGGATTATAAAAAACAATACTGGCAATTTTTAGTATCCAACTTTTTTTATTCTTTTCAGCTATAATTGTAGCTACACGAGAAGTTTTTCGATATGCTTCTTTATAAGTTAGATGTTTACCTTTAAATTGACTTTTAAAATAAACTTCTAAATAAATGTAATTTCCTTCCTTTACCTCTGAAACATAAATATCAGTAAACTCAATTGTGTTTTTTTCTTGTTTGGTATAAAATAACTCAAAATTTCTAAGATATATTTCAATAGGAAAATCTGTTACTTCATTAAAATCATATCTATTTGGATTTACATCATCTTCAATAATTACTTGTTGATTTAAGAAAATCTGATTACCAGAAGGCCTAAAACTATTATCAATCATAATATCCCTCTCCAATTTATTACTCTCATCACTACTAAGGTTATTTAGTAGTAATTCTAACTCTTTCACAAAAGTACCTGCTTCGTATCTTAAGCCATTTTTCTCTTTTGTAGTGAGCGATTGTGCGATAACATTGTTAGCAAAAAGGGTTGTGAGTAAAAAAAAAAACCAGTTGATTTGCTTCAAAGTAATGATGGTTTTTATTCTGTTGGTGGATTGAATTCCCAAAAAGATTGATCTGCTAAAAATAGCGCATATCCTTTGCCGCTTACGGTTCTTCCAGAAGAAACTTTATTGATAAGGTCAAAATCATCTTTGATTTTTTGCCATCGATCTTGTTGTATATCGTATTTCCAATGATCTGTTAAATCTTCTCCATTATTTCCTCCAACAAAGTAAGCTTGATTACTTATTATAAAAAGACAGCTGATAATTCTTCCTTCTCCGGGGCAATTTGCCAATCGTTTCCATTCATTATTACTAATATCAAACTGCCATAAATCGTTTTTGTAAGCTTCTACTTTACCAAAACCTATATAAGCTTTATCATCAACTACAAAAGCTTGAGCAAATTCCCTTTTTTGCAAGTCTTCAGGTAGTTCTGTTCTTAGAGCACTCCACCTTCTGCGATTAAGGTCATACACCCAAAAATCTGATTTATCTTTTCCTAAACCATAATAGAGTTTATTATTATGACCAAAGCCTGTTGCATGATTTCTTACTTTTCCTCTAAAAACTGCCAAATTCTTCCATTCATCTTTAATAGGATCATATACACGAAGCTGTTTACTAGGCATAAAATCAGCATTAATTCTGCTACCACCTATAATATAAGCTTTGTTATTCAGTGTTATAGAAACAGGATGAATTACAGGAGTACCGTTAAATTCCTTGGTTTCTCTCCAAGTATCATTGTTTGTATTATATCTCCAAAACCTGAGATTTTGGCTTCCATCGTTTTTGATGCCGAGCCCTATAAAGAAATCATTATCTATAGAAAAAGCACTAAAGCTTTTATTTAACTCATCTGGGAAGTCCCTTTTTTTAGTCCATAAAATTATGGGTTCGGGTTCAGGTTCTGGCTCTTCAACATTTGGTGTTTTAAACCTGATGGTGTTTCCGTAGTATATTATATCATTAGACATAATATATGCTCGAGAAAAATAGGTTCTATCAGCTTCGAGACTACTAATCTCACTATAAAAGGTATCTTGTTCTGTCAATATTCCTAAACTTGTGCAATCATCTACAATTTTAGGAGAAGCATTTTGCGACCAACAGTGCCCATGTTCAGTAATTTCTAAGCTTTGAATGTTTATATTTCCACTATGATCTAAGTCTATTAAGAGGTCTTCATAATAACCAGAAAGACGGATGGTATCTTCCAATTGGACTGTTGATCCAGTAAAGACCTCAATTTCTCTAATACTTTCAACTTCATTGCAGGTAGTAAAAATGAAACAAGTGAGAAGGTAAGCAATGAATAGCCTAAAAGTTAGCATATAGATTTATCTTCTTTTGAACATAAAAATAATAAATGCTTTTAACAGTAAAGTAAAAAAGCCTCTATATTAAGTAAGTAGAATAAGCTCGTGATTTAATCAGAAATTGGTAATTCAAATGTATTACTGAATACACTAATTTATATAAATTTTCTGAGTACATGACAAAAAATTGGGGCTAATCATTCAGAGTTTATTTTTGAGTTTCCACACTTAAAAACAGCTCATATGAAAAGCCCTGATATACGTAATGTATTGCGTTCAATATTGAAGCAGGAACTTGGCGGGAACCTAGCCCGCATCACGCTTTTAAGCTTCCTGATTTCCTCCATCCTCAAAGTAAGGAGTGTCAGCTTCAAACGCCTTGCAACAGGCTACCACAATGGGGCAAAGCTTACCTCCAAACTCCGTAGGATACAGCGTTTCTT
>JBCDJE010000464.1:0-4151 GCA_038748185.1 Bacteroidota bacterium | reverse complement strand
TTAAGTTTTTACTGAAATCCAACTATTTATACAAAGTTGCTAGAGATTAATTCTAAAAATAGGGAATTTTATATTATGATTTTAAGTATCGAAACTGCAACAGAGGTTTGCTCAATAGCCTTGCATTCAAACAAAAAATTAGTTGCTTATGAAGAAATTCATCTTCAAAAATCGCATTCAGGGTATTTAACAGTAATGATAGAGCACTTAATGAATAGTTGTGGAGTAGCTGTTACCGATGTAGAAGGGATAGCAGTGTCGGAAGGGCCAGGCTCTTATACAGGTTTGAGAATAGGAGTATCAACTGCGAAGGGATTATGCTATGCTTGGGAGAAGCCACTAATAGCTATAAGTACATTAGAAGCTATGGCGATATCAGCTATCAAAAATGTTCCTTCTTTTATACAACACGATCATATTTTTTGTCCAATGTTAGATGCTAGAAGGATGGAAGTTTATTTAGCATTATATGATAAAAGTTTATCGCAAACTTTAGCCCCACAACCAGTAATTATTGATAATAATAGCTTAGAAAGTTATTCTGATAAACATAAAATTATTTGTTTTGGAAATGGTGCTAAAAAATGCAAAGATGTACTTTTGCATGAAAATTTCCTTTTTATAGATGGATATATTCCTAGTGCAAAAGGAGTAGGAATTTTGGCCCAGCAAGCTTATAATGATAAGAGGTTTGTTGATCTAGCATACTTTGAACCCTTCTACCTAAAAACTTACCAAGCTGCAAGAGCAACTAAGAATAAAATACTGGGATCAATCTAATGGGAACTTTAAGGATATTATTAGCTGTAAGTGTACTAATTGGACACGCAGGAGGTATCGCTTCACCAGACGGAATGATGACTATCCAATGTTTTTATATAATTTCAGGATTTTACAGGGCTTTAATACTTACAGAAAAGTAAAAATAAAATTTATACTATTTATAGATTGATTTGAACCCAGAGAAAGAAACTTATTTTGCAGATGTTGTTTTACCTATACCGGTAAAACAGTATTATACATACAGAATACCCTTTGAGTATTCAGAAGAAATACAGGTTGGTTCAAGAGTAATTGTTCAATTTGGTAGTCGGAGAATTCTTACAGCTATTGTAGTTAAGAAGCACAGGAATGCTCCCACAGCAAATCAAGTAAAATATATTCTTGATACTCTTGACGAGCAACCATGTGTAAATCAAATACAGATTGACCTTTGGACTTGGATTGCTGAATACTATATGAGTAGCGTTGGTGAAGTAATGAATGTAGCCCTACCATCAGGGTTTAAGTTAACAAGTCAGTCTCGTATCCAAAAGAACCCGGAGTTTACTTTAGAAAATACGTTTAATTCTTTTTCAGAACGAGAAATAAATCTTTTAAAGGTTTTAGAGAAAAAAGAATCTTTGCCATATCATGAAGCAGGCGAATTATTGGAAGTTGAAAACCCTTATAGAATAATAAAATACCTTATTACTAAGCGCGCTATTATAATATATGAAGCAATTAAAGAAAAGTACAAGCCAAAAATAGTAAAGAGAGTAAGGCTAGATAAGCAGTGGGTTGCTTCAGAGGAAAAAGTCAGCGAATTATTTGACTTGGTAAAATCCTCAGAAAAACAAGAAAAAGTTTTGTTGAAATACATAGCAATACTTGAAACAAACTCTCTTACTGAGCGAAATAAAAAAGGTGTAGAAAAATCTTTATTATTTAAGAAAGAGGGAGAAAGGATTTCTGTTTCCTCATTAAATACATTAATCAAAAAGCAAGTATTTCAAGAATTTGAAGTGATTGTCCCTAGATTCGAAATCTCCGAAGAAGACCAAAGGTTTAATGCTTCAATTTTACTCAGTAAAAAACAACAAGAAGTAAGAGATAATATTCTGGCATACTTTACAGAGAAAGATACGGTGCTTTTACATGGTGTTACTGGTAGCGGAAAAACTGAAATTTACATAGACCTAATTCAAAAAGTATTAGAAGGTGGTAATCAGGCTTTACTGCTTCTACCAGAAATTGTACTTACAACACAAATTGTAAATAGGTTAAAAAAGGTTTTTGGCGATCAAATGGGTGTCTATCATTCTAGATTTTCTGCAAATGAAAGAGTTGAAGTATGGAATGGTGTATTAAATAGCAGGTTTAATTTTATTGTAGGTGTACGTTCATCTATTTTTTTGCCTTTCGACAATCTAGGCATCATAGTAGTTGATGAGGAACACGATCCTTCATATAAACAATTCGATCCCGCACCGAGATATCATGCCAGAGATACTGCTCAGGTCTTGGCTCGTTTACACCATGCAAAAGTATTACTTGGTTCTGCAACCCCTTCTTTAGAAAGCTTTTATTTAGCTAGTTCAGGTGTTTACAAAAAGGTATTATTAAAAGAAAGGTTTGGTGAAGTATCATTACCAGAAATATCTCTCGTAGATTTGCGCGAAGAAAAGAAACAACGTAAAATGCAGGGTGCATTTAGCTCAGTATTAACTAATTCCATTGAGGATAGCTTATCTAATAATAAACAGATAATTCTATTTCAAAATAGGAGAGGTTACGCCCCTTACATAATGTGTGAAGATTGTGACCATATTCCATCTTGTAGTAATTGTGCCGTTAGTTTAACCTATCATATGTACAGCAATAATTTGATATGTCACTATTGTGGTTACAAAGAAAAGGTAGTGAATTTATGCAATAATTGTGGCTCAACAAAGGTGAATGCTGTAGGTCTAGGCACAGAAAAGATTGAAGATGAGCTACAAGACTTATTTCCGAATGCTACAGTTCAAAGAATGGATTTAGATACAACTAGAAAGAAATATAGCTATCAAAAAATTTTAGAAGAATTTGGGTCAGGTAAGACTGATATATTAGTAGGTACCCAAATGGTAAGTAAAGGGCTTGACTTCGACCATGTTAATCTTGTGGGGATTTTTGATATAGATAGATTAATTTACTTCCCAAACTTTAGATCTCATGAACGTGCTTTTCAACTAATTGCTCAGGTAAGTGGAAGAGCAGGTAGGCGTTCTGAACAGGGAAAAGTAGCTATTCAAACAGCATATCCTGCTCATCCGCTTTTACAAAATATCATTAGATACGATTATGAAGCCTTTTATAAAAAAGAAATTTATGAGAGAAAGAACCATGCTTATCCTCCATTTACTAGATTGATAAGATTGACATTAAAACACCAAGAGAAAAAAGAAGTAGCAAATCAAGCAGTACGATTAACTACTAAGCTAAAGAAAAAATTAGGAGAGAAACGAGTTTTAGGTCCCGAATCTCCCCTAATTGATAAAATAAGAAATCTTTATTTAAAGGATATTTTAGTTAAGATCGAAAGAAGCCAGATTAATTTGAAACAGGTCAAAAAGGCTATATTAGAGATAATATTAGATACAAATGACGGTAAAAGATTTAAACATATTGATATATCAATTGATGTTGACTGTTTGTAAATTTGAAATAATAATAGTTTTTTAGCGGGTTGTATAAAAACTACAAAACAGTATTATCCAGTTACTTTACTGACTAATAGGTACTGTTAGAACTTACTTCTAATTTGAAGCTCCCAAGTGCAATGTTTTTTAATGATTGTAATTCTTTAGTTTTATCACTTACCCATTTATCTAAGCTATATTTTCTTTCGGGATGAACTTCGTCATAGTAAGCATAATCTTCTCCAAAACTGATAAACTCTTCGAATAAAATATCTTCAATAATGGCAAAGTTTTCTGCTACATTTTTTTGTAAGTAGAAGAGCTCAGAGTTTTGCTGCAGGATGATATTTTCAATTTCCTGATTATACTTAATAATTTCAACACGAAACTGCTCCTCCTGAAAATCATTTGATACTGATGCAGATAAATTATCTTCAGGAAGCTCCCAATCTACTTCATCATTGTCAACAAAATCAAAAATAGCCTCTTCGCGAGCAATCATTTCAATAGCAAGAATATTTTGCCATTTCATTATCTGTTGTTGAACATCAATATCTAAATCATCCCAGCTGCTGCCAAAATTAGGTTTAAATGTTTTCACTTCCAATTATCGCATATATTCTTTTTCTATATGCAGAAAGCTACATGCATCTTACATCGTTAACTTTTATTTATAATTTGAATGTAATTCAGGTACAAATAATGAAC
>JBCDJE010000463.1:0-4171 GCA_038748185.1 Bacteroidota bacterium | reverse complement strand
GTATTAACCAATCCACCTCTACTGGTATTAATAATCATTACTCCATCTTTCATTTTTTCTATCATATATTGGTTAATGATATGTTTAGTTTCATTATTTAAAGGACAATGCAGAGAAATAATATCTGCCATAACCATTACCTCCTCTAAAGAAACATAAGTAATACCATTCTGGGCTAATTCTTCATTTGGGAATTTATCATATGCAATTACTTTACAGGAAAAACCCTGCATAATTTTACAAAATGCAGCACCAATTTTTCCAGTTCCAATTACACCTACTGTCTTTTCTGCCAAATTAAAACCAGTAAGTTTTTCCAATGAAAAATTTCCCTCTCTAACCCGATTGTAAGCTTTGTGGGTTTTTCTGTTTAAAGTAAGGATTAGTGCTACAGCATGCTCTGCTACGGCTTCAGGTGAATACGCAGGAACTCTTGTTACTTCGATTCCCAACTTTTTTGCTGTATCGAGATCAATGTTATTAAATCCAGCACATCTCAAGGCGATAAATCGCACTCCTCCGTCATATAAAATTTCCAATACTTCTCTGTCTCCTTTATCATTTACAAAGATACAAATCGCTTCAAACCCATTTGCCAGTTGAGCGGTACTTTTGCTTAAAGTGGCTTCAAAAAAAACAAATTCAATATCATTGTTAGAATTATGCGCTTTAAAATAATCTTCATCATATTTTTTAGTACTAAAAACAGCTACTTTCATATAAAATGTAGTTTTTAATATGTTAAGTTATTTGAGCATATCCTTCACTGCTAAAGTGAGAAACATAAAATTGGTAGCACCGCCACCCATAACGTATTCGGTTTGTTGCCAGAAATACGGCCACTCTTTCAATTCAGGAAAATCAGGCCTTATTAATGCGGTACCAGATACCGATCCACCCGGAATGTAAGACCACTCATCTCGGTTTACTCCGTAAGCCACAATAATCGATTTAGCACCAACTCCCGAAACGAAGGAAGCATTATTACTCCCTGGGTGTACACCCAATACAAAATTTAAAGCATCGAAAACAGGCTCCCTAGAAAATAGCTCGGGAAATCCTCGATGTAGGAAATATTGTTTTACGCCAAAACTTTGAATACCCCAACCTGCTCCCCAAATATTTGGAGAATATTCTACCCCAAAAGGTGTCGCCAAAACTTTTTCATCAATCTCTTTCGCATAGCTTTTTAAAGCTATTTGAGAAGCTTCTATTAAGGAACTCTCATTCATTTTATCAGCTACTTTAGCAAGCGCTACAGCTGTTTTGCTGATATTTTTAACAATTACATTTTCTTTACTTTCCAAGAAGGATTGAAATTTTTTGTCATTGGTACTAAGTAATAATTCAGCAGCCAAAGCGATGATTTCTATTTGATCTGAGTCTTTATATTTATCCCAATAATTTCGTGCGAGTTCAAGACAATCTTTCCCTAAAGGTTCATTATGATCTTTCAAAATGCGATAAGCAGCAGCTATAGCAGTTGCAGCCCTTATCTCCCTAGGTGGGTTATCTTCTGTAAAAATCCAACGATCATCAGGTATACTAGATGTATTAGCCGTAAGCTCTCCTTTTGAAAGCTTCGGATCATAGAAACGATTATCTGTCATTGAAGTAGCATCGCCTAATAATGTATATTGCCTTAAATCAGGACAAATTATCCCTCGATAGAGTCTACCCATACTTTTATAAGCACCTACAATACTCATTACACCATGTTCTATCTGTTGTAAAATATCAGGAACACCGTCAGGACGGTGCATTTCAACTAATTTATTCGTTTGGTCAACTTGAGTAATATCATAATCTACTCCAAATAGCTCTTGCATTTCTATCAAACGCATCACAGTTGTAGCCTGAGATTCTACTCTTAAGTCGTAGTCTCCAGCATCGTGCCAGCCCCCAACATTCACACCGGGTACTTTTTCGCCTGACTGGTACTCAGTTAAAGTGCTAGCACCTTGTATATAACCATCGAAATGATTTAGGTCTACCGGAGCCATCAGCGCATCATCTAAATGACACCAGTCGTGCCATACTTTATAGCGATCATTAATACGCATGTGACACATTTGTACAGGTAAGTAGTAAGCTAATGTAGGCTGCCAAACATCTTTATCGAAAACGTTTGGAGCAATACGAAAGGGATGAGAAGTTTTTTCACCATATTTAATTTTATAAATGCCTTTAGCTTCAATGTCTGAAAAATCAAAACGGAGATATTGATACCTTAGAAAATTTCCCCATTTTTTCCCTTCTTCTTTTTTTACAGAGGTAAGCGATCCATCTTCAGCAACTTTTAATAGTTGAATGGTTTCAAATTCTTTTTCTCTTACATCAAGTTCTACAATTGCCTGTTTTTTCTGTTTACTGTGATACCCTACTTGAGAGACCTGAATAACAGATTCATATTCCCAGTCTTTCTTATAATAAGGCGTAATTAGCAAATCAATAGCATTTTTTAATTTTCCTTTTTGTAGCGGTGATCTTACAATAAACCACCCATTATTGTGCTCTCCTCTACCATCAATGAGTTCGATACCTTCCTCAGATTGAAAGACAATCATTTCATCCTTATTTTCAGGGACTACTACCAGCTTTTTTCCAATTGCCATAGGAGCAGCAATTAATTGGTCTCCTGAGGCAGAAAGTGTTCCGTTAAACTGCCTGTTAAAAATTCCGAGTTGTCCATCCATCATATAAGATTTTCCAAAGTAAAAACCAGGAAAGAGTTCCAAGTTAAATCCTGCTTTTCCATACCATTCATCTGGTAAAGCTTCTTCCAAATCTACCTGTACTCTAAATCCATCACCTTCAGGTTGTACTTTTACCAAATACTTGAAATGTAAGTCAGGATAAATGATAGGATTAAAGCCTTTGCGATTTTTTGTAGAATCGGGATACCATAATTGTACTCGAATCGCACCTTTTTCTTTATCAATTTTAGTTGCACCCTTTTTAGGTACAGGAGACCACTGTCCTGGTGCAGGTTCTAATCTTAAATCTCCGTTGGCTACTACCCTCACGCCATTCTGCATAATAGTAACCCCTCCTTGGTGTCCATCAGGATAAAAATCCTGAAAAACCATTACATTAATTCCTCTATCATTGATATCTGCTTTCTCATAATAGTTTGCCTCATTTATCTGATACTCTGTAGTCGTTTGCCCTAATAAACTAAGACTGATTAACTGGCATGCAATGAGCAAAAAAAGTTTACTATACATGGATTAAAGTTTTTGTTTGTTATGCAAGATTACATAAAACTACTCATTAAATTTCCCCAATTAATCTAATTCAAAAAGTTAAAATAAGCTTTTGGAAGGTAAATTTCGAGAATGGGTATTTTCAAAAATATAAAGTATATTGAAATGTAGATTTTTGTACAAAAACAACATGCTGTACTCAACTTACTTCAATAAATTTACAGTTCTACTTTTACTCGTTTTATCAAGCAATAAAATAGTTTTTTCACAACCGGAATTAGCACCATGGGGAAATCTGCATGGAATAAGGGTCGATGGTCACCTAATAGCATTTGAAAGTTTCTTGCAGATTGTAGGTGATGACTGGTCACAAATAAAAAGTACAGGAAAAGAAAGACAGCGATCAAGCTATCAAAGAGAAAATGATACACAAATTGTAAAACTTGAAATAGATAAATTCAATTTTGAGGAAAAAGTGAAAGCTGATGGTAGAGGGGCAGTAGATGTAAATGTGCAGTTTACTTCGCAAATAGATACTACCCTTACAGGTATTTATTTTGGTATTTCACTTTCTGAAAAAGTCTATCTTTCCAGTGAAGTGAAAGTAATAGAAACATCTCCTTTTCAACTTAATCACTTATCGGCAAATGGAGAAAATGAGTTCATTCGGGTAATTGCTGAAGGATTACAATTTAAATCTGCCGAAAATAACTTCCAAATTGAGGCTAAAACACCTGTTGAAATTATTGTAAGAAAATCCTTCACGAAGCCAAAAGACATACAAATTTTGTTTTCAATTGTAAGAGGAGAAATAAAGAAAGGCGAAACTGCAAATAACACTTTCCATATAAAAGCCGAAGAAAGCATAGATCAAAGTCCAATAAGTTTACAATTTAATCCAGAAAAACAAGGTCGTCTTTTTGAGGGAATTGGAGGAAATTTTAGAATACAAAATAAGAAAAATG
>JBCDJE010000462.1:0-4172 GCA_038748185.1 Bacteroidota bacterium | reverse complement strand
TTCAAAGCTAATGGAACAAAGCTTTCCTTTATAAAAGGCATAACCTACTTCCGGCTCTAAATTTACGCCAAATAATTGCTGTGTTTTACCAATATTTATAAGCCCAAGCTCTACAAACCCATAACTGTATTCCTTTTTAAAGCTGGGATGTTCTTGAATATCAGTACCAATTAGATGACCAAAAATTTCTTCAGGCGTTGAAATTCCTTCCTGCCCAAATAGTGCAGCACTCCACAATAGCAAAGCTGCTATTATTGATGTCGTTCTCATTAAATGAAGTTTGTTTGTTTAGTAGTAAACTTTATTCAAACGAACATCCACAGGAGCTACTAAAAATTATTTTTAAAATAATAACCTTACATAAGTCAAAAAAAAGCTATTTGAACAGTTTTTAATTCAAAAAAATTACTTAAAAAAGTGGTATATTCAATGTAGATGGAGGGTAAGTTGTCTTCATAAATGGCATGTTACTTTAAAAAGCGGCTTTAAATAAATGCAAAAGTACTTAATTGAATAATTTGCTTTTCTACACCAAATCATTAAAAGAATTCTCTTTATCTTTGGACGAATTTTTAGCACTTTTTAAATGTGTAATATATAATACGTCTTTGTAACAAGTCACCACATCCATTTTCAATTACATAAGTACAATATCTAATTATATCTCCAACTAAATTAGCAATGAAGAGAAAGAAATATTTTATTATTGATTTTGACAGCACTTTTACCAAAGTTGAAGCCCTTGATGAATTATGTAATATTGCCTTATCTGGTAGAAAAGATAGAGATCGTATCGTTCAGCAAGTAAAAGAAATTACAGATAGGGCTATGGATGGTAGTCTTTCTTTCTCAGAGGCCTTAAAACAGAGAGTAGCCTTACTCGATGCTAACAGAACACATTTGCCCTTATTGGTTGCTAGACTTAAGAAAAATGTTTCAGATTCTATTGTTAGGAATAGAGCATTTTTCGAACAAAATGGGGAAGATGTCATTATCATGTCCAATGGTTTTAAAGATTTTATTGTACCGATAGTAGTTGAATATGGTATTTTAGAGAGACATGTCTACGCTAATACTTTTGAGTTTAATGCTGATGGAGATATTACAGGGTTTGATAAAGAGAATCCTTTAGCAGGTGACAATGGCAAGGTAGAGCTAATGAGAGAGTTAAAATTAGAAGGAGATGTATTTGTAATTGGTGATGGTTATACCGACTATCAAATAAGAGAAGCAGGCTTGGCAGACCAGTTTTATGCATTTACTGAAAATGTAAACAGAGAGCACGTTTCCAGTAAGGCAGATCATGTTGCACCGAGTTTTGATGAGGTGTTATATGTGAATAAGCTTCCTATGTCAATTTCTTATCCGAAGAATAGAATTAATGTGCTGTTACTTGAAAATATCCATGCAAAAGGCAAGGCTTTTTTTGAGCGTGAAGGTTACCAAGTAGAAACAATCAGCAGTGCATTGGATGAAGACGAACTTTGTGAAGCCATTAAAGATGTTTCCATTTTAGGTATCCGTTCGAAAACTAACTTAACAAAAAAAGTATTAGAAAATGCTAACAGGTTATTAGTTGTAGGGGCTTTTTGTATTGGTACTAATCAGATCGATTTAGAGGCCTGCCTGCAAAAAGGGATTACAGTCTTTAATGCACCTTATAGTAATACCAGAAGTGTAGTAGAGCTAGCCATAGGTGAGATTATTTTACTTATGAGAAACCTTCCTGATAAAATAAGGGCAATGCATGAGGGCAAATGGGAGAAATCTGCAAGTGGTGCTTTTGAAGTACGTGGAAAAAAATTAGGTATTGTTGGCTATGGCAATATCGGCTCTCAGCTTTCTGTGTTGGCAGAAGGTATGGGAATGGATGTTTACTATTACGATATGGTTGAAAGATTAGCTTTAGGAAATGCTACTAAGTGCTATAGTCTCAAGGAACTACTCAACACCGTTGATGTAGTTTCCCTTCATGTTGATGGGCGACCTGAAAACAAAGTATTTTTTGGTGAAGAAGAATTTGTACAGATGAAAGACGGGGCTTATTTCTTGAATCTGGCTCGAGGATTTGTGGTTGACATCCCAGCATTAGTAGGTGTACTTAAAAATGGTAAGCTAAAAGGAGCAGGAATAGATGTATTTCCAGAAGAACCTAAGAATAATAGAGATCCCTTTATCTCTGAACTCAAAACACTACCCAATTTAATCCTTACGCCTCATATTGGTGGTAGTACTTTAGAGGCTCAAGAGAATATTGCCGATTTTGTACCGAGTAAAATTATAGAATATGTAAATACAGGAAATACTTTTAACAGTGTTAATTTCCCAAATGTGCAATTACCCATTCTTACCAATGCACATCGCTTGTTACATATTCATAAAAATGTTTCCGGTGTTATGGCCAAGATCAATGCTGTGTTGGCAAGCCATGAAATTAATATTATGGGGCAATATCTTAAAACAAATGAACAAATAGGGTATGTTATCACTGACATCGATAAAAAGTATAATCGCGCAGTAATCAAAGATTTAAAAGCGATTGAAAATACCATTAAGTTCAGAATACTTTACTGATTGGTATGTTTGACATGATCAGTAATTACATTTTGGATAATCCTATAGAGGCGGTAAGTGCGCTCTTTGGGATTATTTGTGTTTACTTAACGGCAAGGGAAAATATTTGGGGCTGGCCAACAGGAATTTTAAGTGTAGCATTAGGGATTTATATCTTTTTGCAGCAAAGATTGTATGGCGATATGGGCTTACATGTAGTTTATGTAATACTTGGTTTTTACGGCTGGTACAATTGGCTATATGGTGGTAAAAATAAAAGTGAATTGCCAATAAGTAGGTCATCGTTTATGAACCTCACTATGTTAGTGGTAGTAGGCATTTTTGGTACCATTGCACTGGGCTTTTTTCTCAGCAATTATACTGATGCAGACGTACCTTTTTGGGATGCATTTACCACTGTGTTCAGCTTAATTGCGCAATACCAACTTACCAAAAAATATATAGAAAACTGGATAGTCTGGATTGTAGTAGACGTGATCTGTGTAGGGTTGTATTTTTATAAAGGGATTTATATCTATAGCTTTCTCTACCTAGTATACCTTTTCTTAGCCACAATGGGTTTTTTGAATTGGAGGAAATCTCTTCAAAATGCTTATGCCTAGAAATATAAATCCAACATTTTAAGCCTTCTCAAAAGAAAATCCTGGTTCAGAAGTTGTAAACAGTAACTCCTTAACTAATAAATGGGCTGAATTCAGAAATAATAGAAGTCTTCAAACTTCGGTTTAGTTAGCAGATAATGGTTAAAAAACTCCAAGTTAGGCATATTTCAACCAAACCATAAAACTTGAATTAGGTGGAGAATATAAATAAAGTCTTACACATTAGTAAAAACAGAAAGTCTAAGAATTAATTTTAGGTGAAATAATTATTCAGTTCTTTTGCTATATAATTGAAGTCTCCTTCTATTTCAATTTTACAATTTTTTGGCAAAACAAACTTTACAGAATCAGAGGGCGGAATATTTGTATAGTATAACTTTATGCTCTCCAATTTTTTCAACCTTTCAAGTTTAAAAGGTATTGTTTTGAGAGGTGTTAACTCGATATGTATCTTCTTTAATTTAGGTAGATTAAAAATTTCGTCTGATATTTCTTCTAATTTACTATTGTACACATAGATTCTTTCAATCTCACTAGCAAATAATTTTATTTCTTCATGAATTTTTTTCAATCTGGATTCATGTAGTAAGAATTCATTCTTTGTTCCAGCAATACCGTTTGCAATATTTTCAAGTAAGGTATTGCTTTCTAACATTTTTAAACTGTTTCCATTGATTATTTCTATGAAGTTATTCAAGTCGAACAGTTCCTTTTGCTTAATTATTTTTATGGCTTCTTCTATTTGAACGAATTCTCCTGTTTTTATTAAAGCCATCACTTTTTCTATATTTGTCATTGAATTTAAATTTCCCTTCGGAGGAAATTTAATTACATGTGGATAGCCTTTTTGCTTTCTATAGTTTTCTAGCTTTTGATCAAAAGTTTTAAAATTTCCTAAGCTTTTCATAGAATACAAGCTTCCGTCTACTTGGTCAATGAAAGCAGGTGTATTTGCTATTATCGGATTCATTTTATTTCTAACATATTCAACACTGT
>JBCDJE010000461.1:0-4176 GCA_038748185.1 Bacteroidota bacterium | reverse complement strand
TTCTAAGTTTTGATTAGTCTTTAATAAAAGAATTGAATTTTCTTCTTTTTTTTCTTTGTCAGAAGAAAACCAGCCAAGTATGCTGTTGTTCTCAGGTATTTGGTAACTGTATACCCTTTTTAATGCTATTTGAGAAGCTGGAATCCTACCTACTTGATAATTATTTATCAAAACCTTTTTATTAATTGCCTTTTCTAAGGAAATGTAAAGATAATCTTCAGTGCCTTTTAGGTTTAAAAAAACAATACCTAAAAAAAAGACCAGTAAAATGATTAAAAACAAAGCAATAAACCTGTTCCTCATCATGAATGATTATTTTCTGAAAGATACACATTTAATCAGTCCTGACTAAAAAACACCACTGCAATTTTATCAGTTACACAGTTTTAGGTAATTCCCAAGGCTTTCTATAATTAGGCTTTACATATTTATTGGCTTCCTTAGCATTAATGAATTTGTTATCAGTATCATCCCACTGCAATTTGTAACTCCCCGTTCTTACAGCAATATTGGCAATGTGCGCATATAATGCCACATCCCTCCCTGTCTCTACAGTACAAACTGGGTCTTTCCTTGATTTGATACAATCAATGAAGTTAACAGCATGTAAACTGTGTCCATTTTTTCCTTTTTTAAAATCAATCTTCTCAATTTTAAAAGCTTTTTTGTCATTATCCCATTCAGGATTGAGTTCCCAACCACCTCTATGAGCAAAGATCGTCCCGTTGTCACCTTTAAAAGTTATGCCGTAAAGGTGTTTGTAAGGCCCTACTTGCACCCCAGCAGTATGTTCCCATTGGATAATGTAATCCTCATTAGGATAAATTACCGACATCGTATCGTAAGCTTCTCTTGCCCTTTCTGGATATGAAAGGTTATCTCCATAAGCCAAAGTTGTTTTTGGTCCTCCTTTCAAATTTCCAGCCCACATTGCCATATCTATTAAGTGTACACCCCAATCGGTCATTAATCCACCACCATAATCCCAAAAAAATCGCCAACTACTATGAAACCGAGCCAAGTTAAAAGGTACTTTTGATGCTGGTCCAAGCCACATATCATAATCAACTCCTTTTGGAACTGTTGTATCAGGTGTTTTGAGTGCTCCAACCGCATAATTGAAGTTTGCCCATATGTTCACTCTTCTTAACTTTCCTAGTTTTCCAGTTCCAATATAGTCCATCACTTCTTTCCAAACAGGGCTACTCCGCTGTTGCTGACCTACTTGTACTACACGAGCATATTTTCTTGCTGCATTTACCATCAAATTACATTCTTCTATAGAGTTAGCCATCGGTTTTTCTACATATACATCTTTTTCTGCTTGGCAAGCATGAATAGTTTGTAAGCAGTGCCAGTGGTCAGGTGTGCCAATAATTACCGCATCTATTTCTTTATCTTCCAGCATTTTACGGTAATCTTTATAAATTTTAGCTTTTTGACCATATTTCTCTTCTATCGCAGCTACCTTTTCAACCATTAGTTGCTCATCTACATCACAAACAGCCGAGCAATGCACATTAGACAATTTAAGGTGCTGTTCCAAAACGTGAAACCCTCTACTTTTACAACCAATTAGGCCAATGTTAACCGTATCATTAGGTTTTGTTCTTCCCGAGGAAAAAAGATTAAAAGGTAGAGTAGTTGCTACACCACTAACAGCGGTTACTTTTGCTGAGTGTTTAATAAATTTTCTTCTGTCTATTTTCATCTTTTTGGTTTTTTTAATTTCCGAATGTTTAAAAATTCAAATACATTCAGGAATTCTCATGTTGTTTTAAATCCATTTTATAAGGTTTTTGTAGCTGACTTCTGCACAAGCAAATCCACGCTTATTACTTTCTTGCTCGACTATTGGAAATTTTAGCCCAGCCAATTTGCTAAAGGCAAATATTGCTTCAAAGTCAATAATTCCTTCACCAACACACGCTTTGTTCTTTTCTTCTGCATTGTCCATATCCTTCACATGAAAAAGTGGGAATCTGCCAGGATACTTTTTTATAAAAGTAATTGGATCAGCTCTTCCCTTTACTACCCAGTAAACATCCATTTGAACATTCACCAATTTTGGGTCAGTTTCTTGCATCAAATAGTCAAAAGGCAACTTTTCTTCACCTATATTTCTAAATTCTTTATCGTGATTATGCCAGGCAAAATCAATCCCTTCCTTTTTTAATTGTGCACCTATCTTATTTAAATAATCTGCAGTTTTTAAGCATTCATCTTTAGTTAAATTTTCTGCTGAGCTTTTCCAAGGCCAATAGGCTACAATATATTTTTGTCCCAACAAGTGGGCATTTCTTATATATTGGTCTGTTTCCTTTTCGAGGTTAGCTATGCTTGAACCAGATGATATTGTTTTTAACCCTAGTGTTCTCAGTAATTTTGCATAAGCTTCTATATCGTTACCATAAGGATTCGATTCGATGTATTTGTAACCAAGCTTAGCCAGTCTTTCTAATGTGCCTCTATAATCACTTTTCATATCATCTTTTAGCGTATTCAGAATGATTCCCGGTTTTAATTTTTTTTGTATCTCTAAAGAATATACAGGATTATTTAAAGCCAGAGCAGATAGCCCAAGCAATGATTTTTTTAGAAAATTACGCTTGTTCATAACTTTGTGAAGTTTTTTCTCATTGTTTTTCAGCAACTTATTCATTAATTACAGCTTGATGAATAATGCGAAACTGAAGATCAGAATTATTTATAACCTAGGGTGTTATTACAAAATACGCTAGATATCATACTTAAATTGATTCTTTTAACTTGACAATAATATTCAAAAAAATATCATGTCTTAATCATTTAGAATGTCAATGATTTATCATTCGCTGTTTATTTTAAAGAATTTAGCTAAGCTTTGTCTCCTGTTTTAGGATGGATAGGTAAAAAATACTACTGATGTTAATTAAATTTCTTCCTATCTATCTTTCACCATTAGTAGATATGGATATATTTACAGCATATTTTTTTGTTTATGTTCAAGTTTGATAAAGCACAGTTCGCTTTTATTATTTTTGTATTTGTTCAATTAGCTGCTCAAGCCCAAGTACAACTCTCCCCCAAAGCAAAAATTAGTATTTTCACCATCGCACCCGGTAGAGCAGACGATCCGCTTTTTACACAATTTGGACACAGTGCTTTTAGAGTTGCTGATCCTATAAACCGTATCGATTGGATTTACGACTATGGTGTTTTTGACTTTAATGCACCTAATTTCTATGTGAAGTTTGCTCGTGGTAAGCTTAAATATATGGTTGCTAAAAGAAATTACGATCGCTTTGAAGCTGCCTACCGCTATTATGACCGCACATTAACAGAACAAATACTTAATCTCGATTCCATACAAAAACAGCAAGTTTTTGATTACCTGGAAACCAATAACCTTCCTGAGAACAAATATTATCTCTACGATTTTTTCTATGATAATTGCGCTACTCGGCTACCAGGAGTGATAAAAGACGCATTAGGCACTAGTGTACAATTCGACACATCCGCAACAGAGGAGCAAGAATCATTTAGGGATTTAATAGAGCCTTGGCTAACAAGGCATCGCTGGGGAGATTTAGGCATAGACTTAGCACTTGGCCTTCCTACCGATAAAATAGCAAGTAGGTATCAATATATGTTTTTGCCGCACTTTGTAAAAAAAGAATTTGATAAAGCAACTATCACAAAAAATGGAAATACTAAACCCTTAGTAAGTGAAACAATTATTCCTTACGAGGCCACTCCAGATAATGGGAAAGGGCCATTAATTGGTCCGGGAATAATTTTTAGTCTTTTTCTATTCTTTGTAATTGCTATTACTTATTGGGATTTCAAAAGAAAATCGAGGTTAAGATTACTAGATTTTATCTTATTTTTAGCTGCAGGGTTAGTAGGGTTGCTTATTATATTTCTTTGGTTTTTTACCGATCACTCAGCTACAGCAAATAACCTTAATATTATTTGGGCACTTCCTACACATTTGATAGTGACTTTTTTTATTTTTTCAAGTAAAAAGAAAACCTGGGTAGTTAATTATTTTCTATTCACTTCAATAGTAGTTTTAATTCTTCTTTTGAGTTGGTATTTTCTGCCACAACCTTTACATTATTCTATGTTTCCTTTTGCATTAGCACTTTGTATTAGGGCATTTTACTATTGGTTCTTTTACAATAAAATTACAAG
>JBCDJE010000460.1:0-4181 GCA_038748185.1 Bacteroidota bacterium | reverse complement strand
ATCATCAAGCTGGCTATTATTCAAATCAGGAGCAATTTTTAAGAATACAGGTTTAGGGTTTGATTGTTTCCTATTTTCATTCTGAATGAGTTGCAAAAGATTGGTTAGAGGTTTTTTGTCTTGCAATTCACGTAGAGTAGGAGTGTTAGGTGAGCTTACGTTAACCGTAAAATAGTCCACGTAATCAAACAATGCTTTAAAACAGAAGAGGTAATCTTTTTCAGCTTCTTCGTTAAGCGTATTTTTATTTTTTCCAATATTTCCTCCTATTACAATTCCTTTCCCCTTCATTTTTTTTAATCTTTTTATTGCTATCTCTACCCCTTGGTTGTTAAAACCCATTCTGTTAATTAAGCCGTTATCGGCTTTTATCCTAAACAGTCTTGGTTTAGGGTTACCTGGTTGCCCTTTAGGCGTAAGTGTACCGATTTCAATAGAGCCGAACCCTAGTACGGAGAGTTCCTCAATCAACTTAGCATCTTTATCAAACCCTGCGGCTAATCCTACTGGGTTGGGGAATTTGAGTCCGTCAATAACCACTTCAAGGGAAGGGTCAGAGGTTTGAAAAATACCTTTGGCTACTTGTTTAGTAAAGGGTATTTTGAAAAACAATCGAATACAAACAAATGAAAAATGGTGAATAAACTCTGGAGGGAAGAAAAATAAAATAGATCGGATAAATTTGTACATATTTTTAAACGACAAAGGGTTGAATTAAGGGCAAATTTAGTTTGTATACCTGACATTATAATAAAGGAAAATAAAAATCCAAAGAAGAAAATGCGCGTGAGACTTGAAGATTACCATTATACTTTACCACCTGAAAAAATTGCTGCTTATCCTTTAGCAGAGAGAGATTTAGCAAAATTACTAATCTATAAAGAGGGAAAAGTAACACATGATATTTTTAGAAATTTAGGTGATTCTCTAAACCAATCATATAGCCTGTTCTTTAACAATACCAAAGTTCTACCGGCACGTATCCATTTTAGAAAAGCATCTGGGGCTTTAATTGAAGTCTTTCTCCTTCATCCCGAAATGCCGACTAGAATTGTTCAGGAGGCAATGTTAGTAAAAAACGAAGCTGTATGGGCATGTACAATTGGCAATTTAAAGCGCTGGAAATCTGATCAGGTGTTAAGCAGAACGCTAAAAATCGGAGATGATGAGGTTACACTCAAGGTAAAAATCGCTGATAGAGAAAAAAGACTCGTAAGATTCTTTTGGGATCAACCTTATTTAAATTTTGTAGATGTAGTAGAAGCTGCCGGAAATACGCCTTTGCCTCCCTATCTTAACAGAGCAGCTAATGAAAAAGATAAAGAAGAATACCAGACAGTTTATGGGAAAAAGGAGGGAGCTGTAGCTGCACCTACTGCCGGTTTACACTTTACAGAGAAAATGCTTACGGACTTTGCCTCAGAAGGAAGAGTAATGGAAGAGCTTACCTTGCACGTTGGGGCAGGCACATTTCAGCCTGTAAAAGTGAGTGATATTAGAGAGCATAACATGCATTGCGAGCAAATTATCGTGTATAAACATAATATAGAAAAGCTTTTGCAATCACCAAAAATTCTTGCTGTCGGAACTACCTCTCTTCGTACATTGGAAAGTATTTATTGGTATGGTATTCAATTAATAAATGGTTCGAATACAAATCAATTATTTATTAAAAAACTTTTCCCTTATGCTTTTGATGCTGGCAAACTACCTACCCGGTTGCAAGCTTTAGAAGCGGTGCTTCAGTTTATGGAAGATAACGAATTGAATGAGATTACAGGTGAGACAGAAATATTGATCATGCCCGGCTACGATTTTAAAGTTTGTGATGCATTAATCACCAATTTTCATTTGCCTGCTAGTACACTCATTTTATTAATTGCTGCATTTATTGGCGAGGACTGGCGAAAAATTTATCAAGAAGCGTTGAACAAAAATTACCGCTTTTTAAGCTATGGAGATGCCTCACTGTTAATAAGATGAAGAAGAAATTTAGTTTTTCCTTATATATCTAGACACTACATTGGTATTAGTATGAATTGTTTTTGTAGAGCGATAAAAATTGCAAATGCTCTCGCTTTTTATCTAACATAAAAACGATACTTACTAAAAAGATAACTACCTACTTTTTGTGAATATGAATTTAATAAATGAATGTATGAGAATAACTTCCAAATAAGCGAATGGTAAAATAGAAAAAATAATAAAAAACTGCCTTCTATGCGATTTAAATCGGTTGCATAAGAAATATATTTTGAGATTAAGTAATATTGATTTACTTTTAATACTACAATTTTTTCTTGGTTTGTTTCAAAAAACTTGAATGAAAATTCAATAAACTATCAACTGTAAATATGAATTTCTCAACGATCGATGTTGTTGTTTTTATTGGCTATTGTTTGGTAATAGTCAGCTTGGGTTTGTGGGTATCTAAAGATAAGAAAGGCCACGAAAAAGACTCCAAAGATTATTTTTTAGCAAGTAAATCTTTGCCATGGTGGGCAATAGGTGCTTCTCTTATCGCTTCAAATATTTCTGCCGAACAATTCATAGGTATGTCAGGCTCAGGCTTTGCTATGGGTTTGGCGATTTCTACTTATGAATGGATGGCTGCTGCAACCTTAATAATAGTCGGTAAGTTTTTCCTCCCTATATTTTTAAAGAAAGAAATTTATACCATGCCCCAATTTTTGGAGCAGCGCTACAATGGTACTGTAAGAACCATGATGGCAGTCTTTTGGCTGTTGATTTACGTTTTCGTGAACCTTACATCTGTACTATACTTAGGTGCTTTAAGTTTGCAAACAGTTATGGGCATTCCTCTGCTTTATGCCATTGCAGGTTTAGCTGCTTTTGCTATTATTTATTCTATTTATGGAGGTCTTACAGCAGTGGCTTGGACCGATGTTGTTCAAGTAGTCTTTCTTATAGCAGGTGGCTTAGCTACTACTTATCTGGCTTTAGATATTGTAGGTGATGGAAGTGCTACATCGGGGTTCTGGCTACTAAAGAAAGAAGCCGCTGATCATTTCCATATGATTTTAAAAGAAGGGCAAATGATGATACCCGATGGACAAGGAGGGCAAAAGGATGCTTATATAGATTTACCAGGGTTAAGCGTATTAATTGGTGGTATGTGGATTATTAACCTTAATTACTGGGGTTGTAACCAATACATTACACAAAGAGCATTGGCCGCTAAGAGCTTAGATGAGGCGCAGCGAGGAGTAATATTTGCTGGTTTTCTTAAATTATTAATGCCTTTAATCGTAGTAATCCCGGGTATTGCTGCTTATGTAATTGTAAACAATCCCGACATGTTGCTTACCATGACCGAAAGGCTCGGTGTAGATTTTAGAGTAGCGCTAACAGATGAAGCAACAGGGTATATTAAATCTGATAAAGCATATCCTGCACTATTAAATCTTTTACCAGTTGGATTGAAAGGTTTGGCATTTGCCGCTTTAGCTGCAGCAATTGTTTCATCTCTGGCATCTATGGCAAATAGTACAGCCACAATTTTTACCATGGATATTTATAAAAACTATTTCAATACAGGTGCTTCAGAAGGAACATTGGTAAAAACAGGTAGAATTGTTTCACTGATTGCTTTTTCTATTGCAGCATTAGTAGCGCCTTCATTAGGCGTGTTAGATCAAGCATTTCAATACATTCAAGAATATACAGGTTTTGTGTCACCCGGAGTATTTGCTATTTTCATTTTTGGATTTTTCTGGAAAAAAACTACCTCGACAGCGGCTCTATGGGCAGCTATTCTCACTATTCCACTTTCAGCTCTATTTAAATTTATAACACCCGGTTTACCATTTATTGATAGGATGGGAGTCGTTTTTCTGATTATTGAAGCTATAATGATTGTAATTAGTCTTGCATATAATGGAAAAGACAATCCACAAGGGATAGTTATTAATGCTGTATTATTCAAAACCAGTCCTAAATTTAATATAGGCGCATTATTAATCTGTGGAATAATAGCTGCCTTATATGCTATTTTTTGGTAGGGTCTATCGCTGAGTTTCTGCATTTAAATTACACTAAATGAATTATCAGTCAATTATTAATCAGTTTGAAAAGCTGTATAATAAAGAACCTATTTTGTTTCGTGCTCCCGGTAGGATTAATCTAATAGGAGAGCATACCGACTACAATAATGGTTTTGT
>JBCDJE010000459.1:0-4184 GCA_038748185.1 Bacteroidota bacterium | reverse complement strand
GTAAAAAAGAAAAAAGCTGCCAAATACAAACCTATTCTCGTTTTCCCTGATGAAGATAACCGTATTACTACACCATAAAATTCATGAAATTTACTTTAAAAACTTCTATTCAATATTTACTTTCATTGAGTTTTGGCGGTGTACTGCTTTGGTGGTTGTATCGAGAAAAGGATTACCAAGAATTGTACAATAATTTTAAGGAAATAAACTATTTCTGGGTGGGTATGTCGGGTGTAGCAGCTTTAATAAGTTATTGGGCGAGAGCTTATCGTTGGCGTATAGCACTTACTCCCTTTCATTTACACGTAAATACCTTCAATGCTACTTTGGCAGTAATGGTAGGATATTTTGCTAATCTCTTTGCACCTCGCATTGGAGAGTTTGTTAGGAGTGGTGTGCTAAAACGCACTGATGATGCGCCAGTGAACATTTCATTTGGGGCTATAATAGCCGAGAGGGCAATAGACTTGCTTATTCTCTTGTTACTAACTGGTACGGTATTATTGGTTGAATTTGATAAAGTTGGTCATTTTGTAATTGATAAAATACAACAAACTTCCGGCAGCATGTTTATAAAATTACTGATATTAATGGCTGTTGGTATTGCTGGAGTTGCTTCACTATTCTTGCTATATCGTTACCGCAGTCGCTTTAAGAAAAATTTTATTTACAACAAAGCTGTTGATTTTTTTAAAGGAATTAAAGAAGGGGTATTAAGCATCATTGCACTTGATTTTTATGGTCAATTACAATATATATCTTTGACTTTATGTATTTGGTTGATGTATTTTCTCATGACTTATTTCTTTTTCTTTTCCTTGGAAGAGACATCGATGCTTGGAGTGAGATGTGCATTAACAACATTAATTATGGCAAGTATAGGCATGGCAATTCCAACGCCCGGGGGAATGGGTTCTTACCATATCTTTGTTGCTTTTAGCCTTTCAGTATATGGATTAAGCCCATCTATTAGTAGCGACTTTGCTTTGCTTATGCATACCACACAATCACTTGTACTAGTTGTTCTTGGAGCACTAAGTTTAGTGATTACTTTAATAATATTTAGTAAAAAGAAGAAAAAGGCAGTTTTACATGATATAGAAACCAATGTAGTACCTTAAATACATAGTTTGAATATTTAAAAGAAACTACTTGGATCAAGATAGAATATCTTTTTCCAACCTTGCGGGCTATCGTCTATTCGCCAAGGGTAGGGTATTAAGGTGAGAATCGTATAATGAAGATGAGGTGGTTTCCCTTTGGCATTTCCACTATCACCTACAGTGCCAATATTTGTTTCTTGGTTAACTTGAGAAAAAGCTTTTATATTAATACTTTCAAGATGAGCATAGTAATGAAATCGCCATTTTGTTCCTAAAATCAGTATAATTTTACCACCCATATTAATTTCCCCGGTATATATTACCCATCCTTTCGAAGCAGAATGAATAGGCGTATTTTTTTTTGCAAAAATATCAATGCCTTTATGCGTAACTGATTTTCCCCAAGGGTAATACCAAAAAGAATCAGGATGGTAATCGCTTTTTGATGCGCCTTGTACCGGCATTTTTGTTTTATCCGGTATTAAAAAGCCTGCTAAAAAAATAACTAACAATGCTGTTTTCGCTACTTTTTGCATATTTAGAATTAGCTAAATTATTAGAAAAAATAAAAGCATTGGTTAGAATGTAAATCCAATGCTTAAAATAACTTACAAAACTTATTATTCTTCTCTTAACATATCTATAGGATTAAGAATAGCGGCTTTTATAGATTGATAGCTTACTGTTATCCAAGTGATCATAAAAGCTGCTAAACCAGCCAGCAAATAAATCCACCAACCTATTTCCGCTTGGTAAGCGAAATTTTGTAGCCAGGTTTTCATTACCCACCAAGCTACAGGAGAAGCTAAGCCGAAAGCAATTAAGATAAGTATGATATATTCGTTTGATAATAAAAACACAATACTACTTATAGAAGCACCTAATACCTTTCTAATGCCAATTTCTTTGTGTTTTTGTTCGGCAGTAAAAGCAGCTAATCCAATGAGCCCCAGTACAGCAATAAGAATAGACAAAGAAGCAAAAATAGCAAATAGTTTACCTGTGCGTTGTTCTGCATAATATAAGGCTCCGTATTCTTTATCTAAAAATGAAAGATCAAATGTTAAATCTGGATGTATTTTACGCCATCCTGTTCTAATATTTTTTATTGTTTGTGTAACTTCGTTCAAGTTAATTTTCACAAACATATATTCAAAGTAATCAGGTTGAACAAATAGCACTAACGGCTTAATTTCGGTATGTAATGAAGTGAAATGGAAATCTTTTACTACACCGATTACTTCTCCTTTACGGTCATCTATTAGATTAATCCATTTACCCAAAGCAGTTTCAGTAGTCCAACCAAATTTTTTTACAGCTGTTTCATTAATAATGTATTGATAACCTTCCTTTGCGGTATAACCTTCTGCAAAATTTCTTCCTTCTATTAATTGCAATCCAAAAGTTGGCATAAAATAAGGATCAACAGATAATCCATTTACTAAAGGAGTTTGTCCTTCAGGGATTCCTTCTGCAATGCTTAAATAGCCTGCACTTACTTTTCCTGGCATTTCTGAACCCAAAGTGATGTCCGTTACCTGTGTAAGTTGTTCATACTCATTTTTTAATACATCTATTTTGTCAGCTACAACTTTTTCATTTATGGGTAAAATGAGAAACTGTTCTTTATTATATCCCAGATTTTTATTTTGAAAGTATTGTAATTGGGTATAAATAATCACGGTAGCAATTACCATAAAAATGGATATACCAAACTGCAATACTACTAAGCTTTTTCTAAGAAATGCACCTGAAGGTTGGAGTAATAATTTGCCTTTAAGTGTCTTTTGTATATTGAACCCTGCAAGGTATACTGCCGGGTATAAACCTGCCATCATGCCAATTAGTAACCCTAAAGTACCAAGTAGTGATAGTATTTCAATATTGTATAAATCTTTATATGTGAATAGTTTTCCTGAAATATCATTAAAGAAGGAGAGTAACAATGTATTGAGTAATAGGGCAAGTAAGCAAGCTAAAAAACTTAATAAAACAGACTCTCCTATAAATTGTAAAAGCAACTGTCTTTTCTCGGCGCCCATAACCTTTCTCATTCCAATTTCCTTTGCTCTAAGCGAAGAACGTGCCGTGGCAAGATTCATATAGTTGATACAAGCGATTAATATAACGATGAAAGCAATAAAACCAAAGATGTATACATAAGTAACATCACCTTGAGGAGCTATATCATTTTCTGCATTAGAACGTAGATGAATATCAGTTAAGGATTGAATCGGAAAGTTTAGCTCAATACCCATAGCTTTAAATTCTTCTCCTTTTTCTTGGGCTACAATTGTAGGAATTTTCTGATTTAATGCTTCGCCATTTACGCCTTCTTGTAAAAGGAAATAAGAAAAGAAATTCGCATTGCCCCATACTTCTTCTTGAAAATAACCTTTTAAACTATTGTAAGAGGCTACCATATCAAAATGGAAATGAGAGTTACGAGGAATATCCTGCATAACACCGGTAATTTTCATTTCCTTGTTTCCCGCTACTGTAAGTGTTTTTTCGAGAATATTTATTTTTTGCCAATCCGCACCAAAATATTTAATAGCTGCTGCTTCAGTAAGTACAATATTATTAGGTTCAGTTAGTGCTTCAGCGGAACTTCCGACAAGCATGGGAAAAGTAAAAATCTCAAAGAGTGTTTCATCTGCATAAAAAAATTTGTGCTCTTGAAATTGCCGATCCGCTATTTTTACTGGTACTGGACTAAATGTACAAGGATTATATATCCTTACGCCCTTTTCAATTTCGGGGAATTTTCTTTTAAAAAAAGGAACAATTACGTTAGGAGTTACAGCTATTTTTTCATTCTGTCCTGAAAAGCTGGCATCCATGGTAGCTCTGTAAATTCTATCAGCATTTTCATGAAAACTATCGTATGAAATCTCATCTTTTACAAAAAGGAGAATGAACAAAGCAGCAGCAATGCCAATACTTAAACCTGTTAAGTTTATCAGTGGATAAACCTTATGCCTAAAAAGTACCCTTAAAGCTATTATGAAGTAATTATGTATCATATCAATGAAATTAAAAAGTGATGAAAGATGATAAGAGGATTTGGTGATTTTATCG
>JBCDJE010000458.1:0-4190 GCA_038748185.1 Bacteroidota bacterium | reverse complement strand
GCTTATCTTTTTATAGAATTTCCATTCTTGTTTGCCATCATTAACAAGTTCGTGTTAATACCGTTTTTGTGAATTGGTGTTTTTAGTACTTTGGCCTTCTCTAATTCTTACCAAGCCTTCATATCCCAAATAACGCGTTACGAAAGCACCTAGTAGGACAAAAATAAAAGCAACATGGAAGAGCAGTATAGTGAGTTTTTCTTTTCTAAAAAGTCGGTATCGAAAAATATTACCTGTAAAATTGGCTGCTAAAATAAACATAAGCAGTTCAAACCACCAGGCTTCATATACAAACTTTCTAGCTACAGGCGTTCCAAAATCGTTTTCTATAAATGTGGCAACAGCCATAGCAACTGCAAATGCAAGTAATGCAATGAGCGTTAGTTTATTAGAAAGAAGTATCAACCAAAGTTTTTTCATGAAGCCCATACCTTAGCTAGGTTAATAAAGAAAACTATTTTAATTCAAAGAAACTGATTTCACCTCCATTTGGGCTTCCCTTTGTTTAGCTTCTTCCAGCCATTTGGGAATAATATTTTCTTTAAAAGTGGCTTTTTCTTGTTCCAGCTTTTCCATATCCAGCCCGACATATTTTTGAGCCTTTGCTTTTGTGGTAATATCAGGATAAGGTACTTCTCCATTAAAACCAAGTTTAGCAAGTAATCGGGCTAGTTTCACTCTAGCTTCCTGAGCTATTTCGGTAGCAGAAGAAACGATTCGGCTTACCTCAACAGGAGAATGAAAAGAACCTCCATGAGAAGCTACTGTATAATCCCAACGCCATTGAGCGTGTCGAATATCTTTGAGAATAGGTTGCATCTGTTTTTCAGTAGCTCCTAAATCCCATGCTTTTTTTGCTTCTACATGCGCTCTTACAATTATTTTCTCCAATGCACTCTGGGTTTTCTTGATTTTAGTTTGTTTGTCATATACATCAGCAATTAAATCTTCTTTCTCTTGTCTATGGCATACTTGGCATGAGTTGGCTACATTAGAAAGCGGTGAACGAATATGGTGGTCGGTAAACTTTTGCCCTCCCTCTGCTTTGTAAGGCATGTGGCAATCAGCGCATGATACCCCTCGCTTTGCATGAATTCCTGTATTAAAAAGTTCATATCCGGGGTGTTGAGCTTTTAGCATCGGAGCTTTGCTGATAGTATGCGTCCAATCACTAAATTCCATATTGTCATAATACGCTTCCATAGCTTCTACACTCATACCATCTTTCCATGGAAAAGTTAAATACGGTACACCTTCTTTACCGGGTATATTCTTGTTAAAATAATATTCTACATGGCATTGTGCACAAACTAAAGAACGCATTTCCTGGTGAGTTGCCTGTTCAATATCTTTTCCCATACTTTGAAATGCTTCTATTAAAGCAGGTCTTGAAATTTGTAGTGACATAGTTTTAGTATTGTGGCAATCGGCACACCCGATAGCATTTACTACTTCTGAGCCTTTATCTGCCCATTTTCCAGCATAGAATTCTTCAATGCCTATTTCATTCATTAAACGCGGCACATCAGGACTTTTACATGACCAACAAGTACTGGGCATAGGACCTGTCCCTGAACCAGTTGGTCCTCCGGTACGCAATGTATTATGAATATCTTCTATGGCATAAGCATGACCTCGAGGTTGATTGTAATCTTTAGAAAAACCGTATCCTGCCCAAAGTACCACCAGTTCAGGGTTTTCATCTAAGGCATCTCGTAACTTAGAACCATTTAGAAAGCTGGAAAAAGAGGTGTCTTTTGTTTGTAAAAAGGATTGATATTGCCGTGGAAAGTTTTCTCCCCAAACCTCATTTCTAGGTTCATTTTCATTAATTTTTATTTGAGGCTGATAAGCAAACTGACTCTCTGCTTTCCGATTAATTATATTGTTAGCTAATACGCTCAATAGTAATACAATTACTACCGTCGCAATAAAAAGTAACCAATTTCTCACTTTACTATTCATGGTTCATTTGTTTTAGTTTGTGTAGCTTTTTTCAACCAATCAGGTATTAATAATTCTTGTTTTTCTTTAATGGGCAGTGGTTCTATATGATATCCTACTGCCGAAAGGCTTTTTACCCTACCGTGTGGAGTTTCTCTATGACATTCCCAGCACGTTCTGTCCAGTCTATCTTTTGTATGAGATGCTGTAAAGGCAGTAGTTTTTGTATCTATGACTTGTCCAGCATGACATCTGATGCAATTATTTTGTACTACTTCCCTACCCGCTTCATGCATGATAATCGCTTGAGGTTCCGCCCTGAGTGTATAGATGGTAGCATGATATAAACCGTCTTTTGCTTTAAAAGCATATTGTTTCAATACATTTTCATGAGGTACGTGGCAATCGTTACAAGTGGCTACTTCACGATGGGCACTGTGGTTCCAAGTAATGTATTCTGTGGTCATTACATGGCAGTTTATACAAGCCCTGGGATTATCGGTTAAATAAGAAGTAACATTAGCTGCATTTACCATGTAAAATGCTAAACCTACGACTGCCCCCAATAATATAATTACCGGTATTTGCCAGTTTTTAGGAGGAATGAATTTCTTTAACCAAGACATATTTGTAGTTTATCTTTAGTAAAATACAGTACCTTATTTGTGTGTTATTGTCATAATTGAAAGATTATTGGATTAAAGTTAATCATGAACCAGACCCAATTATTTAATGCAGTATGATCACCCGGTGCTGATTTCACCAGTTCCATAGATTCGCCGGCAAACATTTGAGAATAGCCCAGGTTAATGGAAACATTTTTATCTAAAGATAAATTATAGACTAAATCCAGTTCTGTACCCAAGTATTGACTTACCGATTGATTAGTATTTTCCAGATCAAAAAGTTCAGCAGCACTATTGAAGAGGTGTAAATGCGTTGCTAGTGAGCTATTCCCATTAATTTTAAAATTAGATTTTAAATAGGCATCTACTAAACCAGAAACTCTACCTTGTTGCCCATGTGGATTACCCACATAGAAATAGTCCATGTATCCGTAAAATTTATGATTGGTGCCATACAGTGGATTAAAAGATTTATCATCGGTATCGTTAATGGACGAACCTGAAAGGTAATCGAAGCCTACAGTAATTGGTGTAATGTTGGTTTTTAAGGTAGCAAATGCCGAAACAAGAAAGGCATTTACTTTAACATCCGCAGCATTTCTTCCTCCTTGGTAAAAAAACTCACCTCCTACGTTGATATTTCCTAAATTACCACTACCAATTAATCCGTAGGTTTGTCGCATACTGGTAGAACTATCAGTGGTAACTTGCCGCCCATCGTTATGAACGAGTAATGAAAACTGTGCCTCATCGAAATCTTTATGTAACCATACAAATTGAATGGTTTTGTAATTATTTACACCGGAATAAAATGTACTCGAAAGCTTGGCAGGCTCAAACCCGGTTTGATTAAAAGCAAATCCCGCATCTATTTTAAAGTCACTACTATCACTTTTATAAGAAACTAATACAGCATCGTGATTCCTACCCTGTGCTGCCCAATCCAAGTCACCTAAGAATCTCGCATTGTCGTAATCGAGGGGCATTCTACCCAATTTGAAAGACCAGTTGGAATTAAATCTATATAGCCCCCAGCCCTCATAAATGTTAGTTAGCGTAGGATCTGTTTTAAAAATCTGGTTTGTAGCTCCCCAAATTCGTACATCTTGAAAATTAATTCTAACTTGAAAATTCTCCGAATTATAATCAGCAAATAAGCGACTTCTTTGTTCTATAAAAAAAGCGGCATCACGGTTATCTACGGTGAGTGTTTTAAATCCATTCCTGAATTCAGCACGAGGGCGAATTTGTGCACCAACAGTTAATTGGCTGTAAGAAACCGTTGAAAAACTCAAAACTACAATAAAAGTCAAAATGACTTTGTATAGAATTTTCATACAACAATTTGTTTGTTGTTTAATTAAAAAAATTGAGCTTAGCCTAAAGCTTTTGATTGTAAGGTAGAGATGTAAAAGTAATGTAGCTAGTTAGATACTCAAGTATAAAAAAAATCTAGTTACTTTTACTTAGTTTTCGTTTTTTTTATTCGGTTAGTCTATTCTTTTTTCGCTAGTTAAAAAAGGAAGGAATCCTTATCAGACAGCTTTTGATTAATACCAAAACTAAAATTATTTTGATCAGTATTTTTCTCTTTTATTTATTATTTTTTTCATATCATTT
>JBCDJE010000457.1:0-4196 GCA_038748185.1 Bacteroidota bacterium | reverse complement strand
TGGTCATCAATACAGGCAGGTAGAAAATAATAATTTTGCCAGAGGGGAGCGATTTGTTTACCAAGCACATTACCTTGGGTTTAATGGAGGTGAGGGAGTGGTTACTTTAGATGAAGATATTCACATGGTGAATGGGCGAGGTTGTTTTAAAGTAGATGTTGAAGGAAAAACTACCGGTATGGCATCTTGGTTCTACCATGTAGAAGACCTATGGCGCTCTTACATTGATACTGGTGCAATCACCACACACAAATTCTACCGTGATATCGAAGAAGGAAAACGCTATAAATTAGAAGAAACTACTGTTTTCGATCACAAAAAAAAGAAAGGAAAGCTTGAGCAGAAGAAAAAAGGGAAAGTAAAAATAAAAGAGTTTAAGCTAAAAGAATATCCTCAAGATTTAATAAGTGGCTACTACTACTTGCGTACCATTGATTTCGAAAGTAAGAAACCGGGCGATATTATCAACATGAATGCGGTTTATGAGGATTCCATATACGATTTTAGAGTAAAATACCTAGGGAAAGAAATCTTAAAAACGAAGATAGGTAAGGTACATACCTTTGCGCTTTCTCCTATTATGCCCGATAATAAACTTTTTGATGGAGGCGATGCAATTACTTTCTGGGTTTCGGATGATGAGAATAGAGTACCACTCGAAGTAAAAGCAAAAATGTTTATTGCTGCAGTGCGGATTGAGCTAGTAGATTATTCTGGCTTAAAACATCCATTCAATTTTGTGGATAAATAAATTAGCCTATCGAACAAATAATAGGTTTTCTTTTTGTAAAGCGATATATGAAACCAGACTTAGGTTTGAGTTTTTAGTGTATTACTGTTAAGAAGGAGGAGGTGCGTAAACTAAATTGGTATATTCCGCGTTTGCTTCGTCTTTTAAGGCGGTGTTTATTACAAAATAAAAATAAGCTTTAACCCATAAGCTTACTTAAATTCATTAAAAAAAATGAATACAGAATGTAAAGACACTTTATACTGATAACAACCAGATGCTTTAGCACCTTAGTAATATTACTATGTAGAAAGATCGGTATATACATTCCACTTTTCTAAAAAATGAAATGTATACTCTGTAAATTAAATATGTGTAGGATTTTAAATAGAGCGATCTAAGTGAGTATAGCCTCCATCTACATATAAGTATTGCCCAGTAATGTGTGAAGCTCGATCAGAAGCGACAAAAACTACCATGTTCGCCAATTCTTCACTTGTGGTCATTCTTTTTCCCAATGGGATTTTTTCTGTAATAGTTTTAAGTCTTTCCTTGGGGTTAGGAAAAGTATTAATCCAATTTTCATACGATTTTGTCCATGCTTCTGCAGGAATTACTTCATTTACCCTAATTTCATATTTTAGTAAATCAACTGCCCATTCTCTCGTAAGTCCTTGTATTCCTCCTTTAGCAGCAGCATAACCAGATGTTTTGCCTTGCCCCAAGTTTGCGACTTTCGAACCAATATTTACAATATTTCCTTTGCTTTCTACAAGTGCCTGCTTGGCATAATGTGCCATAGCATAGTAATGAACAAGGTTGTTTTTTAAAGATTCTATAAAAGCTTCTGGCCCTGCATCAAGATCAACTGTATCGTTCCCTCCAGCATTATTTACTAGAATATCGATTTTACCAAAGTGTTTTAATGCTTCATCTACCACCTTTTTGCAGTTTTCCGGTATCGAGAGATCTGCCCCTACACCTATATTTACTGTTTGGTATTTGGCTGAAATTTCTTGTGCTTTAACATCAGTTCTTTGTTGATTTCTACCCGTAATAATGGTTGAAGCACCTTCTTCTGCAAAAGCCCTTGTTATTGCTTCTCCTATACCCTGAGTGCTACCTGTAATAATTACTACTTTATCTTTAAGATTGAGATTCATAGCTAAAAAAGTTTACTCGTCAAAAATAGGAAAACCTAAGTATTGTTTGCCTATAAGTATGAATTAATAATCATTATTGGAAGATCAGTATCCATTGTATGTTGCACTTATACTAATTTAACCTATCATAACCTTGATGGAATAGTAATCAGTAAAACTTGTTGATTTTTATTATTTGAGGAGTTAAGTTTTAATTCTTGATTAATTAAGTCTCCTTCCGCAAAGGATTGGATAAAATTTCCCCAGAAGGGATTTTCGATAAAACTTTCTAAGAAACTTACAACTAACCTACCTCAGTATGCTAATGTAGAAATGATTCAATTCGCATATCGTTAAGCCTAGAAACTTTTTTTGACCATTTGCCAAAAACGGATTTTTAGCATGTTTAAGATTCTACTATTATCCTTTATCATTTTTCAATTTGTTAAAGCGTCGTATGCACAAAATGAGGCTAATATATGGTACTTTGGGAAGCGTGCAGGTGTAGAATTCAGTTCAGGAGAACCAGTGGCAATAGAGAATAGTAAATTGATAACTGAGGAGGGGTGTGCTAGTATTAGTGATAAAGATGGGAATCTACTTTTTTATACTAATGGCGTTACTGTTTGGAATCGCAAACATGAGATGATGCCCAATGGAGATGGTCTTATGGGACATCCTTCATCAACGCAATCTGGTGTGATCGTTCCTAAAGGAGATAATAATAATATTTATTACCTATTCACCATAGCTGAACAAGGAACAGCAAATGGGTTTAGATATTCAATTGTAGATATGAGTTTAGCCGATGGTTTTGGTGACGTTTCTATAAAAAACTACTTACTCGCCAGCCCGGTTACCGAAAAAATTACTGCGGTAAAGCATAGAGATAATGTTTCAATTTGGGTGATTACACATGAGTGGCAAAATAATCGTTTTCTTGCATTTAAAATTAATGAAGAAGGAGTTGTTGAAAAGCCTGTTGAAACTCAAATAGGAGCAATTCATAGTGGTAGTATTACCAATGCCCAAGGATATATGAAAGCATCTCCCGATGGGACTCAAATTGCATTGGCACTTGAGAATGATCATCTCACAGAAGTTTTTGATTTTGATAACCTGACGGGCCGCTTAAGCAAATGTATTCAGCTTCAAATGAAAGAAGGAGCGTATAACTACGGAATTGAATTTTCTCCTAGTGGTTCTTTACTTTATGTTTCTGCTGCCGGTACTGGTGAAGTATATCAATATAATCTATTAGCGGGTTCTGTAGAAAAAATAAAAAAGTCAGGAATAAAGGTTGGGGCATCTTCTGAAAAACGTTGGATAGGTGCTTTGCAACTTGCTACTAATGGTAAGATTTATTTTCCTATTTATGGTACATCTTATTTGGGTGAAATAGCTTACCCCGATAGTGTCGGACTTGCTTGTGGATATGAAAATAATGCGGTTAACTTAAAGCAAGGAATTGCACAGCTCGGACTTCCTACTTTTACACAGAGCCTTTTCACTAAAATGGTAGCTGAGCAAGAATTAGTTTATTTTGAGCCTGATAAAAAGCTCACGACAGAAACTGCTTTCATACTTAAAAATGTACTTTTTGATACCGGAGAAGCTATATTAAAACCTACTTCCTATGTCGAATTAGACAAGGTTGCTACCTTGTTAAAGGATTCAACATCTTATGAAGTAATTATAAGTGGACATACCGATAACATTGGGAATAAGTCTTACAACATAAGGCTTTCAAAAAATAGAGCAGAAAGTGTAAAGGTCTATTTATTAAGCAAAAGTATTGATCAAAAAAGATTAAAAACTAAAGGTTATGGTAGTGCTATTCCAGTAAGAAGCAATGAGACTGAAAAAGGAAGAGAAAAAAATAGAAGAGTCACACTTAAACTGTTGAAACAGCTATAAATCAATCTTGTAAAAACGTTTTTACATTATTGAGGTATTTAATTTTATAACTAGGATGTAAGATCATTCCGCCATGTTCTACACCATCAAACAATTCTAATTGTACACTGGAAACTTCGTAAAGTTCAGTAAGTAATTGATCAGTTGGTGTTACTTCATCCCCTATGTTTTGTAGAATAATACTAGGGTAATCGGTTTTCTTTAAAAGTGAGCCAAGACGCATGTATTTTAAGTAACCATCAACCTCTCTATTAAATAGATATTCTGTAGCCAGAATAAAGGGATATGCTACATTATTATTTTTATGATGTATAAACTTGGTTACATTGCTGACTGGTGAATCAAGGATAAGCCCTTCAATGCTTATACCCAAATCTTTAAGATGCTTAGCCATATCTCCTCTTTTT
>JBCDJE010000456.1:0-4199 GCA_038748185.1 Bacteroidota bacterium | reverse complement strand
TACTAATCGCACAAACTACAGAAGAGGTAATTCAAAGCATTCGCGACCGATATTATAGAATAAACGGCGCATCAGTGAATCTTACAAAAGTTTCGTTACAGGGTACTGACTATTACTTGGAAAATGATAAACTATCTATTGCAAAGGAAAAAATACAAAGCGGAAAGTACGAATATTACTATGATTCCCAAAATGGAGATTATCATCCCTATTTCATTTATTTTGAACCAACTGACCCTTCAACAGCTCAACTCAGAGCATATTATAATGACAATACCGAACTAGTCCTTTTTAAGGAAGGCGAGGTTGCTACTACTTACGGGTTGTATGAAAATTATCCTTATAAATACTTGAAACAAGACGCTTACAATGCCGTCAATTTATATTTCAATACTCAGGTTTTATCTGACTACCCGAATGATGGAAGAAAGGATAGTATTTTAGTAGAAGTAGCTAGAATTAATGAATCCATAGTAAAGACAGATACAATTGATTTCTATGAAGAAGATGGTGGAAGTGGTGGTACGTTTCGCTACCTCAACGAAAAACAAATTTCCGTAAAAGTCTCCATATTTGAGGGAGGGGAACATTTCGGAAGTATTAAAAATGAATACTATTCAAAAGGCCAGTTGATATATGCTATTCACGAACAAGAATCGTGGGTTGGGTTTTTTTCAAGAATTACGGTTACAGTTAAATTTCATGAAAAAGGTAAGCCGTTTAGAGAAGAGTATTTCGATCGGGAAGCCCCCGAGAAGTTTATACAATGTCGAACGATAACTATCATTTTGAGTGGTACGAACTCGATGATGTTATCCCAAGAGTTGAAATTAGAGAGTGAGGTAGGATAAATTATTTTCTAATTACTAGGGGCTATCACTTCAATAAAATAATAAGTACAGAACCTATAATCATAATTAGGGCACCAAATAGTTTCCTGTGGATAGCAGATTCTTGAAATATTTTATACCCTAATAAAATGCTTACAATCACAGAAAGTTGAAATAACGAAAGGGCATAGCCAACATCCATGAGTTTAAAAGCATAATTAGTGGTAATTTGCATCAAACCAATCGAGATGATGAGGAGAGTAAAAAATACATAGTCCTTAGATGAAAGTATGGAAAATGCAGGAATAGTTTTAATCTTATATATTGGTAATAAAAAGAAAGAGAATATAGCTCCAAAGATACACCAACATATAAAAGCTACTTCGGTAGAAGATAATAAAATGATTCGTTTAATAAATACGGCCTCAATTGCTGTAAAAATCATCGCCAAAATTCTGTATTGAATTTCAGCTTTAAAAAATAACCTGATAGAAAATGGCTCTTCTTTAGAATCGAGCACAAAATAACTGCCCAAAACAATGAGTGCAATACCCAATAATCCCCAAGCATTGGGCATTTCTCCTAGTAAAAATATTCCAAAAATAATCCCGACAATGGATTTATAGGAGTTGATAGGACCCAGTACAGAGAGTTCCCCTTTTTCAAGTGCTTTCACCAAAAAACCATTTCCTAATGCGCCGAGCAATCCTGCAATGGATACATTATACCAAAACTCAACCGGATATATTCTCCAATCTATTAGCGAGGAGGGGATAAGGCAGAAAATACCGAGGGATAAATACGTGAAGAAGTTAATAAAAAGTGGATGCCTACCGCGAATAGTAAGCCTTTTCTGGAATACATTACCAATGGGATTGGCAATAACTCTCAAGGTAATAACGATTGTGATTGTTATAATTTCCAAGCTGAAATATAAGCGTTTGTAGTTTAAAATGTAGGTGCTTCTTCCTTATTATTAAGTATTTTTGAAATTCATATTAAGGAAGACAATAAGCATAGTATATTCTATAAAATGAAAATAATAACATTACTGAAGTATGTATATGATGCACATATAAAGGTGCTTTTAAAAGTTTCATCAGGATTAGAACATTTTGCTTACTACTAAAAATTTAATGTGCTTGGAGATCACAATACAAAAGAATTTTTGACTTGTGAAGTGCTATGTTTTCTTTTAACTTTGATTACATCGATGGATTTCACCGACTTTAAATAATATTAAACATTTGCCCATATAGCTGTTAGTCACAAAAAGTAACTTGGATGATTACAAGAATCATACTTTTTATTGTATTCCTGTCAACTTTAATTTTGTCTTGCGACAGTGATGAATCAGTTATGAAACCGACCTTAGGTGCTGATTTTATAACAACTATTTCGAAAAGACCTAGTAAAAATGCCACTTTGGGTAAAATAAATACCACGGCTAATATAAATGATCTAAACTTTACATTGAAAAATCAGTCCCCGGAGAACGCATTGCAAATTAACGCAAGTACAGGTATACTCACTGTTAATGATGAAACACTTTTTGATATTAATACGAACGAATCTATTACTGGAGAAGTACTGATAACAAGTGGAGAATTAACTCAATTAGTAAATGTTGAAATAGGTCTTGAACTTCCCGAAGAAACAATTAAATACTTTAAAGACATCGCTTTGGGTTTTGAGTTTGGAAATGCTAGTGAAATAACAAGAAAGTGGATGAGCGATATGAAAATATTTGTAGGAGGCTCACCTTCTATAAACCTCTCCTCAGAACTAAAAGAGATAATTCGTGATATTAATGAGTTAACTCCTCAAACATTTTCTATTGAATTAGTTACAGATAGTCTGGTATCTAATTATTACATTTACTTTGGATCAGGAAGCTCCTACGCACAAATATTCCCATCGCAGCGCTCTCTAGTAGCATCAAATTGGGGACTCTTTACCATCTACTGGAATGGTTCTAACGAATTGAATAGAGGTCATATGTATGTTGATGTCAACAGGGCAAATACGTTAGAAGAAAGGCATCTTCTAAGGGAAGAGTTAACTCAGTCTCTAGGACTGGCAAAAGATTCTCCATTGTATTTAGAGAGTATTTTTCAACAGTCTTTTTCAACTAAAACAACAGAATTTTCAGATATTGATAAAGACTTAATTTATCTCTTGTATCATCCTGATATGGAGATCGGTTTAAATAGCTTTCAAGTAGACAGCAAGTTACGTAATATTTTAAGGGCAGAATGGTAAAGTGTTTTATTAATGTTGTAGCATAATTAGTTATTTAAAAATAATACACAAAACCTGTACTCTAGTGTAGATTGAGAAGTACGGATGCTTTTTGCCACATTGCTGTTTAGGCTCATCATGTAAGCTTTGGCTCTAATTGTAGAGCTGAATTGACTAAGACGGATGTTAAATTAAGCAGGAAATGCAAGCTATTAAGGTATATTTCGGTAAAATAACCCTAGAGCTACTTGACAGAAGAAACTCCTATCCTGATAAAAAAATGCTTGGAACAGGAGTATTACTTAAGGGAATATTTGATCCCTATTTTGAAGCGCCACTATATAATGGAACAAAGCCCAGTTTTCTAATTGAAGAAAAACTTGGTAATAGAGAGTGGTTGAGTGAATTAATTAGCTGAAATCTAAGAAAAATAAAGTGATTAAAAAAGTAATAGCCACTGACAACTTGCCCACTAGAACTATTGGCTATCAACTTGAATTTGAAAAATGAATCAGAAGTTTTGTTATTAGATTTTTAATAGTGGCATATTCCGTTTTCATATGAAGCCTTTATTACTGTTAGTGAAGTAGAAGCTAAGAACGTCGATGAAGCCTTTATAAAAGTTTTACCCTTTGAAAAACGGCTATGATACGTGCAGGGGCAAATTGAAAAGAGAAGAGTTGAGAGAAAATATTTAACTTGAGTATTGATGTAAACGATTATGCCTTATTGTAGAATTTACATATAGGATGAATTGGGTGCTTATATTTTCTTTATTTGATAAGTAAAGTGATGTAACTGACAAAGAACAATTATCTTTGAAAAGTGATAAAAGTCTATGTTCGAATCATGCTAAACCTATACTGTTCACTAAAAAGAGAAAGATTATAAACGATGATACAAATATTGAATACTTGGTGTTTTCAAGTATGGGAGTCAAACCGTGGGATGTTCAAAATTAGTTTATTTATCTATTGTCTTTTTTATTTACTGACGTTACGCACTTTTTGAAAAAATGAGATGAAGAGTTAACTTTTATCCATGGAAGATACCTTAGATTTATATACGGATTATTTACTTTCAAGCTTTGGTCAAACCTCAGCGACGGGGTTATCCAGATTGGTAGAT
>JBCDJE010000455.1:0-4213 GCA_038748185.1 Bacteroidota bacterium | reverse complement strand
ATTAATATTCGCTTGTAGTTGATTGAGAATGGAATATAAATACCCATTCCTTCTGGCATGAAAATGAATTTAAATTATAAGGAGGCATTAAATGAAAATCATTCGTTAAAATTCATTTAACTGCAAGTATTAAACTTTCCATTGTATCGTTGTGAGTAGTGATGAAAACATTCATTATCGCAACGATATTTTTTTATCTGTTAAAGCTGTTTTTTTTACAGCAGCTATTTGCACAAGATAATCGCAGAATTAAGTTAATTGATGCCCAACGCATTTTATTAAATGGCGATACTGTATTAATTGCTACACAAACCAAAGCATTTCAGCAAGATATAAGGCAAAATATAATTAATTCTTGTAGAAGGAACCTCGATGTAGCTTTAGCTTCTATGAAGGCTCAGCCCAAAAAAGCTTATTTTTTCCTCAATGAAGCTCTCAAATTAGATAGTACATTTATTCCTACATACGCAGCGCTTGCAAAACTGTATGTAGGAATAGGTAACTATAAAAAGGCACTAGCAGTAATAGATAAGGCGATTTTACAGCAAGAAGATGAAAGCCTTTCGTTAGCAAGAGCATTAATTTATAGAAAAATGGGGGAAGATAAGCAAGCGCTTTGTGTTGCAAATGAAATGATTGAAAATAAACCTCATTCGATCGCAGCAAGCTATCTTAAAACATCAATTCTATATAGTAGAAATGAATATAAAGCAGCGCTTGCCCAATTAACTAAAGAGAAAATAGCCAGTACAGACACATCTTTTTATAGAACACAACTTACCAAAGCGATTCTTTTTGTTAAAAATGGACAACGAGAGGAATCATTAAAATTGTTAGAAGTGCTTATGAAGCAAGATGGACAGAATTCATTGGCTTTGTATCAATTGGCTTTTGCTTATAACCAAGAAGAAAAATTCCATGAAGCTTTGCCTTTACTCAATACAGCTATTAGGCAATCTTCTTCTTTTTTAGCGGCATATTTTTTAAGAGGGCAGGTTCATTATCGCTTAGCACAATTTGAACAGGCAATCAAAGATTTTCAATTATGTGTAGAAAATGATTTTATGATTGATGTGGCTTATACTAACCTTTCAGCTTCTTTTTTTAAATCAAAGATTTATGAGCAAGCAGAAGATGCAGCAAGTAAAGCCATAGAGACTAATCAAAATTTAGGGGAAGCATTTATAAACAGGGGAAATGCACGAGAAATGTTGCGGAAAGAAAAAGCTGCCTGTGAAGATTGGCAAAGTGCAGTAAGCCTTGGCTTTTATCAAATTTCTCCTCTAATCGATGGTTTTTGTGAAGAATAATCATCCTTTTTTATGAAATATTCATTTTTTAAACTTAGGCTAACTAGTACCCTATTAAAAAGCATAATGTTTTATTTAGTATGGCTATTTGTAAAGAGTAGCTCATTACTTTATGCCCAAGATGTACCTTTTAAAAAGAAGTTGTTTAAAAACAAAAAAGAAGCTTTTAAGCAAGCTCGAAAGCACTTTTTAGTAGCAGATGAAATTATTGAAACTGAAAGAGATTACGATAAAGCACTGAAATATTATTTGCGTGCATATAAAGTAAATCCAAATAATATCGAGTTAAACAATAAAATTGCTACCTGTTTTTTAAATGGAAGCAAGACTAATAAAACATCGGCAAAGCCTTATTTATACAAAGCCAAGAGGCTTGGGAGTAAAAGTCAAAATGAAAATTTATTCTCATTAGGGAAAGTGTATCAGTATGAGGCAAAGTGGGACTCAGCCATTGATTTTTATAACCAATACCTAACTTCAGAAAATATTACTCAAAACTTACAAAAAGCAGCTGTACTATACTTACAAAACTGTGCAAATGCTCTTAAACTAGCACAAGATACAACTAGGGTATTTATTGATAACTTAGGTAGAGGATTAAACACTGCTTATCCCGATTATGGAGCAGTGTTTAATCGTGATTTTAGTCGAATGTACTTCACTAGCAGAAAATATAATACTACGGGGTATGATATAGACCTCGATTTCCATTACTACGAAGATATTTATGAGAGTACTTTTAAAAATGGTAGGTGGAGTAGGGTACGCAATATGAAATTTCCTATAAATTCAAGTGGGCATGAAGCAGTTTTGGGGTTATCGTCTAATGGTAAAAAAATGTTGATTTATAGAGGAGATAATAATGGAGATATTTATTTGGCTTATAGGCAAGGTAAGAAATGGAGCACACCAGAAAAACTTCCCAAACCTATTAATACAAGATATCAAGAAAATTCTGCTTGTTTTTCAACTGATGGAAAAAAAATATACTTCGCTAGCAATAGGAAAGGTACTTTAGGAGGATTGGATATTTTTGTATCTGAATACCTAGGTGAAAATAAATGGAGTGAGCCGATAAATTTGGGTTCGAAGATAAATACCGAGTATGATGAAACCTCTCCATTCATCCATCCTAATGGGAAGATGCTTTTTTTTAGCTCAAATGGCTCAGCAAGTATTGGTGGGTATGATGTATTTGAATCAAAGTTAGTTGCTGACAATTGGGAAACTCCAAAGAATATAGGCTTTCCCATCAATACACTTGAAGATGATCTTTATTTTTTTTCTGATTCTTTGGGTAAGTTTGCTTATTATACTAGTAAACAAGAGGAAAGCAAAGGAGCAAGTGATATTTATAAAGTTACTTTTCTAGGTCCTGAAAAACCCTTACAGTTTATCTCGGCAAAGCGTTATGATAGTATCCCTGATTTATCTCTGGCAGCGATACTAGATGAGCTGATTTTTGAAAATATTAGCGATACTTCCTTGGAGTTGGTTGGCAAGGTGGTTGGCAAAGATGGTAATGGACTACATGCAACGATAATTTTAGAAGATGTACTACAGCAAACTATAATATATAAGGATACCACTGATATTTCAGGTAACTTTGAAACAAATATTAGTCAGGGTACGGCTTATCGTTTGAATATTAGTGCAAATGGTTTTTTATTTTATTCAGAAGAGATTGAATTTGAAAATAATGAAATAGCAGAAAAACGCATTCAGTTGATCCCCATCAAAAAAGGCGAAAAACTAGTACTACAAGATATCTACTTCGCCTCAGGTTCAGCAGAACTAAGTGTTGATTCTCAACCCGCTTTGGAAAAAATCTTAGCTTTTTTAAAACAGAACCCTGATGTTAAAATAGGCTTAATTGGTCATACCGATAATGTAGGATCAGCGGAGATAAACCTTATCCTTTCAAAAGCTAGAGCTAAAGCAGTATTTGATTGGTTAGTGAAACAAAAAGTGTCTTTAAAAAGGTTACGCTATACTGGTAAGGGCGCTACCACACCAGTAGGAGACAACAATACCGAAGTGGGTAGAAAAAAGAATAGGCGAACTGAGTTAGAAATTATTGCTATCACTCATTAGTTTTAGTTATTTATGCCTACTAATGTAAATGCCCAACTGTTCTATTAGATGATTAGAAATACCCGTGTCTTCTTGGTTTTCTTCAAAATAAAGTCGTGTATTATTCACATAATCGATAAAAGCTTGTTTATCTTTTCTTAAAATAATATTGTAAAGCTTATCTACTTCTTGCTTGAAAATGCCCAGTACTTCAGGTATAAACTCATTGTGCATCTGTATATCAGCATAAAGCGCAGGGTCTTGTAAAACATACCTACTAAAGAAAATGAGAAAAATACGATAAGGAGGCGAGGAAAAATCTTTAATTTTACCAAGATTATTTCCAGCTAATTGCAAAGTACACGCACTAGCAAATATATTGAAGTGATTTAATCCCTGTACCACTCCCATAATTTTATCGTGTTTTATATAATCTAGTGCATAAACTTTTGCCAAGTCTTTCTCTAGCCATTTACGCCAGATATTAAAAAAGTCTTTATTTCCATAGTTAAAATTATAAAGAAAGACTTGTCCTTCAAGGTTTTTTACCCTTTGCGAAAACATGGGGTGTAACGAATGAAATACAACCTTTACATCTGGATATGCTAACTGAAGTCGTTTAAATTCATCTATGATAAACTTTTTTACACTACAAACCTCTAAAAGAATTTTACCGTGCAGATGAGGAAATATTTCTGCAAGTACTGCTTTCATAGAAGTAATAGGTACACTTAGAAATACTATATCGCAATTTTGAACTAGTTGAATATTTGTATTCCACTCAGTATTTTCATCATTCGAAGTAAATGTTACTTGACAATTTTTTGAGT
>JBCDJE010000454.1:0-4227 GCA_038748185.1 Bacteroidota bacterium | reverse complement strand
TTTTTCTAATTATCAATTCAAAATTTTATGACTATCCTATATTTCATTTTTATTTTATTTATCTTGTCATAAAATCAATTTTCAATTATTATACATAAGATTTCAAAATACACTTTGGTATTTTTTTTAAGCATAACATTTTTGTGAGCTTTCAATGCTTAATTTTCCTACCGGTATAAATTATGGAAAAAGGAAGAGTTACGATTAAAGACCTAGCTAAGACATTAAATATTTCGACTTCTACTGTTTCAAGAGCATTAAGAGACCATCATGAAATAAAAGAAGAAACAAAAAATAGGGTCTTAGCACTGGCAGCAGAACTCGATTATCAACCAAATGCAGTATCACTTAGTCTTCTTAATAGAAAGACATTCACTATTGGAGTGATTGTACCGAAAATGGGTTATCATTTTTTTTCTGCGGCTTTAGAAGGAATAGATGCGGCTACTATTAATGCCGGATATACTGTAATGGTTTGCCAAACCAATGAATCTTATGAAAGAGAAGTCCAGAATATTAGAAATATGGCTGCGGGTAGGGTAGATGGAATTTTGGTTTCAGTTTCAGGTGCAACAGATCAATACGATCACTTCAAACAAATAAAAAAGAAGGGCATTCCACTCGTGTTTTTTGATAGAGAATGTGAAGCACTAGAAAGTTCTATAGTAGTTGCAAATAATTACGATGCTGCTTCTAAAGCAGTAGCTCACCTTATTTCGAGAGGATGTAAAAAAATTGCCTATTTGGGAGGCCCTGAGCATTTATCGCTTAGTAAAAAAAGACTAGCAGGTTATAGAGATACACTTTTAAAAAATGGGTTACAGTATAATCCTTCATGGGTTATGCACTGCGATGTAAGCAGGAATGACGCTATGCGTATTACCGCTGAACTACTTGAATTGACCGAAAAACCTGATGCTATTTTTGCAATGAGCGATAGGTTTGCTACTTCTGCCATGTCTGTTATCAAACAAAAAGGCTTAAGAATTCCTGAAGATATAGCCCTAATTGGTTTTAATAATGAACCAATGACAGATATTGTGTCTCCAAGTCTTTCCACTATTGCTCAACCTGAATTTGAAATTGGTAAAAAAGCAGCTGAATTGTTATTACAGGAAATTAATTTAAAAGAAGGAGAGCCTGTTAACTATGAAACTGTGGTTATGGAAACAGAACTCATCATTAGAGAGTCATCTATGCGCAAAATTTTTTAAAACAGTTTTTAGAGTATTCAAATTATTTCCCTTCGAATGAAATTACTTATTTCTACAAGCTTCTTCTTTGGCATAATTATGATTTGTGCCACTTGTAAGAAAAAGGACGTTCGGGTAGAACTAGCTTGGCAGAATAAATTTCAAGATACGACTATAAGGAAAATCTATAATTCAAAAGATCAGCGAAACTCCGCAAGTCTTATAGGTTTTTTTAACAATCAGGATAGTAATTATAGAGCGGAAGCTATTATGGCTTTTGCTTCAATTCAAGATACGCTACAAATAACCTCATTGGCTGAGTTATTATTGGAAGATAAAGTCGTAAAAGTAAGAAAAGCAGCAGCTTTTGCCCTGGGACAGATACAACATTTTTCTGCAATTCCTTTTCTTCAAAATGCTCTGGAAATGGAAAACGAGCCAGAAGTACTTTCAGAAGTGTTAAAAGCAATAGGTAAATGTTCAGGCGACGAAAAAATTCTAGCTTATCTGGTTAATAAAAAATTAGAGCTTAAGTGCTGCCAAGATGCATTAATGTGGGGCTTCTATTACGCTGGCTTAAGAAATAACTTTTCTTCTGATGGAGATATATTGGCAATTACATTAATAGAAAAAACCAATAACTATTCAGTAAGATTAGCTGCCTCAAGCTATTTAGCTCGCTATGCCTCAAAGCGATTGAACCTTACTGAAAGTAAAGAGTTTATGAAAGTTATCTTGCAAGTATTCAATAAGGAAGAAGAGGTAATTATAAAAAATAACTTAATAAAAGCACTTAATGGACTGATTTATCCTGAAACTTTACTCCTGCTTAAAGATTTATTTGAAGAGCAGCACTACGATTATCGTATACAAGTAAATGCATTGAAGGCTTTGGGTAATTATCCCTATAAAGAAGTTGCAGACATTTTTTGGGAACAGTTGGAAAACCCTCACCAAGCTGTGGTAATTACTGCTAGTGCATTTTTAAAAGAAAATGTGCCTAAAGCAGAAATAAGACGACTTATTATTGCAATGAAAACGCTAGAAAACACTAGGGCGAAAGCAGATTTATTAGCAAGGTGTAAAATGCTTGATTCCATGAAAGAAGTAGATGACTATCTACTTGAACAATTTTCAGCAGCAGATAATCCCTATAAAATTGCTAAACTAATACAAGCAGAAGCGTCTGGTAATCATGCTAAAGGATTGTTGCAGAAGTTATTACTTGCTGATACAGCTGCAATCATTAAAACAACAGCTTTTGAAAGCTTTCTAACACAAATTGATGAAAAAGCTTTTGTGAATGATATTAATGCCAATCAATCATTGAAGGAAAGTTTTACAACCACCTTTAAAAATGCCTTGTTAAGTGGTGATGTATCTCTAGTTTACCAAGGAGCTTTAGCACTTAGAAAACCTAAATCTCCTTTAAAAGATTTTTTTACCGACTATCAGTTCTTACATGAAAGTTTACAGAAATTATCTCTCCCTTTGAAAGTTGAAGCTTGGATCGAACTACAAAAAACTATTCGCTTTCTTGAAAATGACAGCAAGCCTTCACCACCTATACCTCAAGGAAAAACTGCAATCAATTGGAAAGTTTTAAAAAGTATAAAACAAAAGGGACTGGTTGAAATAGTAACTACAAAAGGAAAAATCACCATTTCCTTATTTCCGGAAGATGCACCGGGAACAGTAGCAATGTTTGTAGATTTAATAGAAAAAGATTTTTACAATAAAAAATACTTTCACCGTAACGTTCCTGATTTTGTGATACAAGGAGGTTGCCCTCGAGGAGATGGATTTGGCGGTTTAGATGAGACAATAAGGTCAGAGTTTAGCTATTTGGAATATCTTGAAGAAGGCGTGCTAGGTATTGCCTCAGCAGGTAAAGATACTGAGAGTTGCCAGTTTTTTATTACACATACCACGACTCCACGTCTGAATGGTAGGTATACAATTTTTGCCAAAGTTATAGCAGGAATGGACGTTGTGCATCAGTTACAGGTAGGTGATCAGATAATAGATATAACTATTCTCAATGAGTGATAGTAGGTTAATGTAAATTATTTTGCAAGCTTAATATCTTATATTATTGAATCAGATTACTAGCTAATTCACATCCTTTATCTTGACATAAAATTACGGTAATTACCTACTAACAAAAATTAGTACTTCGGATTAATTCACTTAGTAATGCTAAAAATACCCTTTATCTTTTAAGATGTTTTCAGTGTACAGTCTCCGTTGTTAAAATCTTATTTAGCACTTATAAACGGCGATTTCATTACCTTGCCTTTACACTCAATAACCGCCTTAAAATCCTAAACTTATTATTTCATAATTATTTAAATATGGGTGTTTCCTGATTGAAAGTTCAAGCATGTGTTTGTAGCGTTCTTTATCGAAATTATCATCGGTATAATTAAGACCAGTTTGTGCAATAGATCTGAAAGTATCAAGCATGCCGAGGAAACTTTTCTTTTGAGGCTTACTGTGCATAAATCTAAGGGTGAGTAGGAAGAGGTGCTCTCGCTATTACTTGAGTGGTTTTTTGAAGTTTAGCTGTAAAAATGAAATAGGAAAGGAATTAATTCAGTTTTGACAAGTTGTATAGACGATTATTAATTTCGGTTTCTATTGCTAAAGCTTTAGGAAAAAGAATTTCATTTTCAATGTAGGCGTGTATTTTAAGATCTTCTTCAAACTTTCTTAATTCTAAATAGACAGTTTTTGTATAAATACCACTATTTTTTTTAAGTTCATAATTATTTGTAAGCTCCCGAATACCTTCCATTTCGTCATCGTCTTCTTGGTGCTCGTTTAGAATTGCCTGTATTGAATTTTGATTTAGATCTTCGAAAATTTTATGAGGGTTAAATTCATTTTTTGTAGCATTATGCAACCTTTCAATATAGCCAAAATGCATTTTTTCTTCCTCATAAATATGTGTTATAAAATCTTCAGCAAATAATGGAAAGATAAATTTCAGATCTTTGGCAACTTCAGGTAGGTCAAAAAAATTAGGGTTAAT
>JBCDJE010000453.1:0-4240 GCA_038748185.1 Bacteroidota bacterium | reverse complement strand
GGGTAATAATTCGCTCAGTTGAGATAAAATGTCCATCACTTTTTTTGCTCAAAGATAATCTTTCAAGTAATTTCATGTTGTACCTGATTTTTTAATTAGATTAAACCTTTCAAAAAAATTCTAACATTCAAAAAAGCTCTTTTTATTATTTAATGATTGATGGAAAGAGTAATCCTAAAACATTCTTGTATTAGATGAGCTTTTGAAGCACTTCCTGTACAACCATTCTTACATTTTCCTCTTTAAAATCAGAAATAACTGCTTTCCTTGACTAAAATCAATTGTGTAATTGATGAGCATCATAAAGAGAGAGGTATCCTTTAGTTACATTTGATATGTTATTAATACCTTCTTAATGAAGGCAAATTTAAACCTCACTACCATGACATCTTTACTCAATTTTTTAGGAATTCCCGGAACAGTAGCCGCATTCACAATACTCTTTTTAGGTATTATTTTTCTCCTTCGCTACGTAATTTATAAACAAAGCCAAGCAGTAATTATAGCACCTCCTGAAGATAATGTATTAATAAAAAAATATCCTGGTGTAGACGCAGGAAGCTATAAAAGCCTTATTTATAGAACTGGGCTTATATTCTCATTAGGATTGGTTTTAGCCATTTTTGAATTTCCTGATTATGAAGATGCCACATTGGTTCAACTTACCGGAAACGTACAAGAATTTGAAGAAATGCAGGAAATACCACCAACCGAACATAAACCTCCTCCACCTCCAAAAATTAAATCTCCTGAAATAGTAGCAGTTGATGATGAGATTGAAATAGAAGAGGAGATTGAAATTGATTTGGATATGGAAGCTGATGAGGAAACAATTGTAGAAGAAGTAGAATTTACAGTAGAAGAAGAAGAGGAAGAAGAAGTGGTGGAAGAAATATTTGAGGTAGTAGAAGACCCTGCATCACCTAAAGGTGGTTACCAAACATTCTACGCATATTTTGCTAAAAATATGAAGTATCCAAGAAAAGCCTTAGAAGTAGGTATCTCGGGAAAAGTATTTGTCAGATTTGTAATAGATAAAGACGGCAGTATTACTCAAACTGAAGTAGTAAGAGGAATTGGTTTTGGTTGCGATGAAGAAGCTTTGAGAGTACTTGGTACTGCACCAAAATGGAATCCCGGAAAACAAAGAGGAAGACCAGTAAAACAAAGGATGATCATTCCTATCGTTTTCAAACTGTCAGACATATAAGTAAATAAGAAAATGAGACAAGTCGTAGGCATTAAGTTGTCTGCGACTTTTTTGTAATTGAATAAAAATAACTATGTATTAAGTTTAATATCAATGTATTATTCTACTAAAAACTATGAGCTAAGACTAGCTACTTAAAAGCGTTTTATTTTTGCGCCTAATGCCTGCAAGCGCTCATCTATTTTTTGATAACCGCGATCTATCTGTTCCCCATTGTAAATTGTACTTAACCCGTTTGCCGAAAGCGCTGCAATTAATAAAGACACACCTGCCCTAATATCAGGTGAAGTCATCTTTATTCCCTTCAAAGGCACTTGTTTATCCATGCCAATAATAGTTGCTCTATGAGGATCGCAAAGAATAATCTGCGCTCCCATATCTATAAGTTTATCAACAAAAAACAACCTGCTCTCAAACATTTTCTGATGCACAAGTACAGTACCTTTAGCTTGGGTAGCAACTACTAAAACAATACTTAGTAAATCAGGTGTAAAAAGTGGCCAAGGTCCATCAGATATAGTAAGCATTGAACCATCTATAAAGCGATCTATTTTGTAATGTTCTTGTGCGGGAATGTAAATATCATCTCCTCTGTATTCCATATTGATTCCCAGTTTTTGAAAAACACCAGGAATAAGTCCAAGTTGGTCTATTCGAGCATTTTTAATGGTAATTTCAGAAGAAGTCATGGCAGCTAAACCAATAAAGCTTCCTACTTCAATCATATCGGGTAACATGGTATGCTCAGTTCCACCAAGTTCTTTTACCCCTTCTATATGAATAAGGTTTGAACCAGCACCACTAATCTTACCACCCATGCGGTTAAGCATTTTGCAAAGTTGCTGAATATAAGGTTCACAGGCGGCATTGTAAATGGTTGTTTTTCCGTTTGCCATTACTGCTGCCATAATAATATTAGCTGTACCAGTTACCGAAGGCTCATCGAGTAAAATATATTTTCCAGCAAGATTGTGTGCATCTATGTTATAGAAATGATTATCAGCATCAAAAGTGAATCTGGCGCCTAATTTTTCAAAACCAAGAAAGTGTGTATCCAGCCTTCTTCTTCCAATTTTATCACCACCAGGTCTAGGAATTTTTGCTTGCCCAAACCTTGCAAGTAAAGGGCCTAAAATCATGATAGATCCTCTTAGGGCTGCTGCTTGTTTTTCAAAATCAGGCGTTTCTAAATAGTGAATATCAAGATCCTTGGCAATGAACTCATAACTCCCTTCTCGTAATTGCTTTACTTGCACCCCCAAAGATTTCAACAAATCAATTAACTTATTCACATCCCTAATATTAGGAATATTATTAATTGTCATTCTTTCTTCAGTAAGAAGCACTGCACAAAGTATTTGGAGTGATTCATTTTTAGCGCCTTGAGGTGTGATTTCTCCTTTTAATGGTTGCCCTCCCTCTACTTCAAATACTATTTTACCATTTTCCATGTAGTAACAGCTTAATAATTTAGTATTAGCAAAATTAATATTAATTAGGTCAAAGCCTTGTTCTCAACTGCATTTCACAAATCAATAAAGTATGGTTCATTTTGTAGTGATGCAATCTATTTTTATAAAAGTTGTACAAGATTATTTCTTCAGAATAGTAAACTCAACCCTTCTATTAAGTTGCTTACCTTCATCGGTATTGTTTTCGGAAATGGGTTTACTTTCACCAAACCCTTTACTACTTATTCTATTAGCCTCAATACCATTTTCTGCTAAGTATCGCATTACTGAAGCAGCCCTAGCTTCAGAAAGCTCTTGGTTACTAGCTTCAGAGCCTACAGCATCGGTATGCCCTGAAATAAGTATCTCCATTTCGCTATTTTCTTGCATTAGCTTTATCACCTTCTTCAATTCAGCAAAAGAATTTTCTTTTAAAGTCGACTTAGCATTTTCAAAGAAGATGTTATTTAGCCTAACTGTAGCACCTATTTCAATTGGCATTAAAGTAAGGTTTCTCTGTAATTCTTTGTACTCAGCAAATTGAGAAAGATCTAGATTATCAGAGACGGACACAAAGCTTTTAGATTTGGCATTAAAAGCATAATTTTTCCCATATGGCAGGATGATCTTGTATTCCCCTGTTTGAGGGTTTGTACGAGCAGTTCCAACTTCTTTCCCTTCTGGCAATACTTGAAAGCTTATTGAAGCTTCTATATTTTTCCCGGTTTTTCCATTAAGTACTTTTCCATAAACTAGTATAACTGGGTTAGGCCTCACCTCTTCTTTCATCTGGATTTTAAAGATATCATAATCTCCTACAGAATTTTGGGTAGAAGCGATATAAGCATAAGTACCAAGCGCATCAAGTGTATAATACATCTCATTTCCTGGAGTATTTACAGGACTGCCTATGTTTTTTGGTTTAGACCATTTTTGCCAACTCTCATCTAGTCGTTTTGTAACATAAATATCATACCCGCCTAACCCGCCTTCTCTGTTACTGGCAAAATATAATGTAGTATTGTCCGATGCTAAAAAAGGAGAAAACTCAGTACTAGTAGTATTTAAATCTTTTCCCAAGGTTAGAGGACGAGACCATGTTTTGTTCTTTTTCAAAAAGCTAATGTATAAGTCATTGCTTCCACCTTGCTCTTGAAAACTCAAGATTAATTGTTTACCACTATTAGAAAGGCTGGCTGCATACATAGTACCATAGTTCATTTCTTCGTATCCTTCAATTATCAATGGTTCAGGTTTACTCCATCCATCGGACGTTCTCCTTATTAAAGAATAATCTTTTTGGTTAGGCTGCCCATTTTTCACTGTACCTCTTACCATTAACACATTCCCATCAGGGCTAACACTCATTACTTGGTTATATACTACTTGATTAAAAGGAAAAGGCATGTGTAAATTCTTTCCCCAATTTCCGTCTTTATCCATTACTCTCGATCTCCAAATATCTGCAGACCCATTATTTTCTCGATTTCCATAAATCATGAGATAAAGCGTTTTACCATCAGGCGAAATAATAGGAGCTAGCTCGCGTAACGAAGAATTTACATTAGCTCCTAAACTG
>JBCDJE010000452.1:0-4249 GCA_038748185.1 Bacteroidota bacterium | reverse complement strand
TAACCAAGAAAAATGGATGGACTTTAACCATAATAGGGAATGGCAGCCTAAAAAATAAGTTGATAGCGAAGTATGGTAAAGAACCAGATATATTTTTTAAAGATTTTCTACAACCAAACGATTTGGTGAAAGAGATGGATAATGCGGGTGTTTTTTGCCTACCCAGTAATTATGAACCTTGGGGTGTTGTAATACAAGAGTTTGCGGCAGCAGGATTACCCATTATTGCTTCTAATGCATGTGGAGCAGCTTCAGTGTTTGTGAAAATCAACTATAACGGGCTTTTATTTAAGAATGGGCACTTAGGTAACTTACAGGAAAAATTAGAAATTCTTTTTAAGAAAAACATAAAAGAATTACAGGAGTGGTCAATTAATAGTCATCTTCTTTCAAATTGTTTAAAAGTAGAGATGTACTCCTCAAACTTCTTTCAGTTTATAAAAAATTAGTCAAACAAAAGTACTACATATTTCTCCAGCATATAAACCTGCGTACCTTTATGGTGGGCCTGTTATTTCAGTTAGCCAACTCTGCGAAGGTCAAGCAGCTTTAGGTGCTGAGGTATCTGTTTTTGCTACTGCTGCTAACGGTAAGTCAGATCATGACTTGCCTAGAGACCAACCTGTTTGGACAGAAGGCGTAAAAGTTTTTTATTATAAAAGAGACATTAAGTACCCTTTACATCTTTCTTTCCTTTTGCTCCAGAGACTCTATCACCAGGCGAGGTACTATGATGTTATCCACATTCACTCATGGTGGAACTTCCTTTGTATGTTGGCTGTCCTCATTTGTAAGTTAAGGGGAATCAAACCGGTTTTAGCACCAAGAGGCATGTTAGGAAAGTATACTTTTGAGGGTAGGTTCAGTTTTTTTAAGAAGGTGTTGCATATATTGGTTGGGAAATGGCTATTGAAAAATACCCTATTCCATGCTACCGCTCATACTGAACAAGTAGAATGTATGTCTTTAATTCCTAGCTGGAAGGGTTTCATACTGCCCAATTCCATTATTTTCCCAAAAAAGGAATATAAAAAATCAATCAACTCAACTTTTACTGTCTGCTTTGTCTCACGGATAGATCCTAAAAAAGGCTTAGAAATCTTATTGAAGGCTATTGCTCTATTAAATAGCCAGGTCAAACTTCTAATAGTAGGTGAAGGTATCTATGAGTATAAAATAAGTTTGAAAAACTTAGCAAATAGTTTAGGCATTGAGACACAAGTGGAATGGTTAGGCTGGCAGCAAGGAGAAAAGAAGTTCAAGCACATGGCTTCTGCTGATATTATGGTGCTCCCATCTTACAACGAAAACTTTGCAAATGTAGTTATAGAAGCCTTATCAGTCGGTACAGCTGTTGTAATTTCAGATAAGGTAGGTTTACATCAATATGTAGCAGACAATAATTTTGGCTGGGTATGTAAAACCAATGTTAATAGCTTATTAGATAACCTTGCTGAAGCTTGTCATAATGTTGAACGACGTAATAAGGTATTTCTAAGTGCTCCTATGAAAGTAATGAATGATTTTTCTGTTAAAAACATTGCTAAAAAATCGATATTAAAATATGAAGAAATGTTGAACCTGTAATGATATTATTATATTTTAAAAGAGATATTAAAAATGAAACACTTAATTATTGGTGGTTGTGGATTCATAGGCTATAATTTAGCTGAGCATTTGATAAAGAAAGGAGAGGAGGTAGTAGTAATGGATAATCTTTCGAGAAAGGGTACCACTTATAACCTTCAAAAACTGGAAAATCAATTTATTGATCAGTTCAAGTTTGTTGCCTGTGATATAAGGATTGATAAATATTTACTAGAAGAGTATATAGCTCAGGTAAATGTAGTTTACCATTTAGCGTCACAAGTAGCTGTAACCACTTCCGTTACTAATCCTCAACTCGATTTCGAAATCAATATCTTAGGCACTTTCAATATCTTGGAAGCTGTAAGGGTTGCAAATCCGAATGTAATTATGCTTTATGCATCCACTAATAAAGTATATGGTGGTATGGAATCCATCAAAATTGCTAATAACGGAGAAGTATATTATTATGAAGATTTTCCACAAGGAATTTCAGAAGAGCAGCAATTAGACTTTCATTCTCCTTATGGTTGTAGCAAGGGAGCTGCTGAACAATACATACGAGATTATCATCGTATATATGGTCTGCGCTCGGTCTGTTTTAGGCAAAGCTGTATTTATGGACCTAATCAATTTGGCATAGAAGACCAAGGTTGGGTAGCTTGGTTTACAATCGCAGCTATTTACGAGAAAGATATTTCTATTTATGGAGACGGCATGCAAGTACGTGATGTTCTTCATGTAAAAGATCTACTTGCTGCATATGAGTTTGCTGTAAAAAATATAGATAAAACCCAAGGGCAGATTTATAATGTAGGGGGAGGGGCTAAAAAAACATCTAGCCTAATAAATCTCTTGTCCATATTGGAAGAGAAATTAGATAAGAAAATACCCTTCAACACTGCAGATTGGAGACCAGGAGACCAACCTGTTTATATTAGCGATATTCAAAAGTTTAGTAAAATTACAGGTTGGAAACCTAAAATAAAGTTTTTTGATGGTATTGAATCGCTTATTAAGTGGGCAAAAATTAACGAAACAGTGCTTAGAAAGATTAATTTGATATGATTAATATTACAACAATCATTCTTTCTTATAACGAAGAAAAAAATATTGCCCGTTGTCTGGAGTCAATAAAAGACTGGTGTCCTGTTTTTGTTGTAGACTCTTTTAGCACCGATGCAACCAAAGAGGTTTCACACTCATATGGAGCAAAATTTTTTGAGAACACTTACAAAAATCATTCATCTCAATGGAATTGGGCACTTAATAATACTCCGATAGAAACTGATTGGGTATTATGTTTAGATTCTGATTTCATAGTTACTGAAGCGCTCAAAAAGGAAATTGAGTCTTTTTTAGATGATAAAGATGAAAAACAGTACAATGGGTTTTATGTAATACATGAATATTGTTTTTGGAGAGCGCATATCCGATATGGAGGAGTTAAAAAATTTTGGTTAAGAGGAGTACGTAAAGGCAAAGGCACTGCTGATATCAGTGATCTAGTTGATTTTCGATTTAATGTAGATGGAGATATAAAATATATTCATGCAAAAGTTATCGAAGATAACGAAAAAGACAATGATCTTACCTTTTGGATAAATAAACAAGATGTGTTTTCACTCAGGTTAGCAGTAGAAGAAGAATTGCGTCGTCGTAAACTTTTAAATTGGGAAGGGAATATAAGTTTTTTTGGTAATACTGATGAAAAATTCAAGTATTTACGTGATATATGGCTGAAGTTTCCACTATTCGTTCGGCCTTTTATACTTTTCTTCTATCGTTATTTTCTTTCTTTAGGCTTTTTGGATGGAATTGGGGGTTTTTTATATCATTTTCTACAAGGTCTTTGGTTAAGAATGATTGTAGATATGAAGATATGGGAACTTCGAACATATCGCTTGTCTGATTCACAACTTGTAGCGCTATCCCAAGAAATGTTACGCCATAAACATGGTTCTCTAGGTAAAATAATAGGTGAAAAATATGCTGAAAGCAATTAAATCCAATTCATTGATTCGAAAATTCCTGTTTGGGATTTTATCAGGTAAAATTGTAAGTCGTTCTCATTATGTTTCTAGCTATAAGATTAGTTTTGATGCAGGTCGTAATATGGGTTTTTTTTTCTCTAGATCAGTCCATTGGGAGCCAGTGATTACTAAGAATGTATTGAATCTGCTTAAAACAGGAATGACTGTTTTTGATATTGGAGGTAACATTGGTTATTATACAATATTGTTTGCAGATGCAGTTGGAACAAAAGGCAAAGTAGTTACATTCGAACCAGATGAAATAAGTATTCCCATACTAAAAACAAATATCAATCAAAATCAATTAATGCAAGTAACTTTAGTTGCAAAAGGAATAAGTAGTACTAAGGGAACTATAAAGTTTAATTTGGATATGAGCACTGGTCAAACATCAAGTATTAAAGATGATGTGTGGCACCCTAATGCTACGCAATTGAAAACTGTAGAAATAGAAACAATGAGTCTAGATAACGCACTTGAGATATACGGATGCCCTCATTTTATTAAGTGTGATGTGGAAGGTGCTGAAGAATTAGTTTTTAATAAAGAATCAGCTAGAAAGACATTATCTAAAAAACCAATATTACTTATAGAAATAAAAGATGAAAACCAAGTTTTACTGTATGAAC
>JBCDJE010000451.1:0-4253 GCA_038748185.1 Bacteroidota bacterium | reverse complement strand
CTTGAAATTTTCAAGCTATAAGGACCTAATTGATCAGTAGCAAGTCCTCGAGTCGTGTTGTATTGTACAATCAAATTACCGCCTTTTTCTACATAATTCATTAATTTACTATGATGAAACTTCAGCCTTTTATTAGTGTTATAAGCACGTACTCCCATAATTATAGCGTCATATTGTAATAATGTAGTAGGTACAAAATCTTGATCTTGCAGAATGTCCACCTGAAAGCCTATTTGCCGTAAAGCTTCAGGAACTGCATCTCCTGCGCCCATCACATATCCAATCCTATTTCCAGCTTTATTTATATCAATTTTTACAAGCTTTGCTACTGCCTTAGGAAACAGTGTTTGTACAGGTATATGCGGATAGTTAATTATTTTCAAACCAAAATCATAAGACTTGCCTTGTAATTCTACAATTGCCTTTACCTCGCCCTCTGCCGAAGCAACTACTGGTTTTACTAGAAAACTGTAGTTTACCTCTTCTAACTTTTTAGTAAGATTAAAATCATAAAAAGCAGGTTCAGCTTGCCAACCAGATGGTAGGTTAAGTTTCAATTTACCTGATATCGGTGCCTTTACAGCTTTTAATAATACATTTACAGGCTTCGCTTCATTATTAGCATATATATAAACTTGCTCTGCAATGTTGGTAGTAATAGGTGGAGCTATGGCTATAGGCCTGTATACTTCTCCGTCTACCGGATCAACACTTCTGTACATTACAGGTGTATTTAAACCTATCTCTGTTCCTCCGTCAAACTTCAATACAAAACGAGCTTGTATTGGAGCATCATTTTCAGGTTTACCTATAAGTTCTTGGTTATCTACTTTAAACATCCCCTTAGATGATGCTTTTACAAGCCAGTAAGGTTGTGAATAAGATATTTTTTCAGGAATGATAAGAGAGTCGGTAAGGCTAAAAATTTGATTAGTAGTCAGAAGGCTATCTATTTTTTGTTCACCAAATTGAAAATTGATTTCACTAAATTTTATTTTAACATTTGAAGAACTTTGTAATATTCTCGCTTCTACAAAAAGGCTATCTCCAGGACTTAGCATATAACTTTTGCTGGTTGCATCTACCCAAATACCTGCGCATTGAAGTATAAGTTCTTCGAGTTCTTTCTTTTTAATTTTTACATAGTGGTTATCTTTTGGTAAAGCTTCTATTGCTTTATGTGCTTCAAGTAATATTGGTACAATACTTTCAGGATTAAGCATATCAAACTCACTATCGGCTTTCTTAAGCAATGCACTTAATCGCTCACTGCCTTCCACTTTATTCCAAGAAAGGTCTACTCCTTCCAGAATATCTGTTACAGCACTGTCTCCAGCTAAGTGTTCAAAATATTCAAGATTGTCTCCTCTTTGTTTTGAAGAGCCAAAACCTTGGCTTTTGTGCATGGTTCTACTTTCAGCAGCAATTTCTCCATAGTATTTTCCTAATAACGGATTGAATTTCCCTACATTAAGCTTGAGTAATTTGGATAAGTCATAATTTTTCTGAGTTCTAAAAAACCAACTGGAAGTATTCCAGGCTATTCTTGTTGCTTGCCAAGTAGTAGTAGTATTTAATTGTGTTACGAAGCGATTTTCATCTCCAGACACACTAAAAGCCTCTAGGGCAATTTTAGCAGAAGTAGTATGATGCCCATGTGTTTTACCATCTCTATCAGGTGAAAACCTGGTAATAATTACATCTGGTTTAAAATTTCTGATAATCCAAACTACGTCACTTAATACTTTTTCTTTATCCCATATCTGTAATGTTTCGTTGGGATGTTTTGAATAACCAAAATCATTGGCTCTGGAGAAAAACTGTTCACCACCATCTTTTCTTCTGGCTGCTAGTAATTCTTGCGTCCTGATTATCCCCATTTGTTCTCTTACCTCTTTGCCAATTAAATTTTGTCCGCCATCTCCTCTAGTTAAAGAAAGATACGCTGTGCGAACACCTCTTTCGTTTGCCAAATAAGTTATCATGCGGGTATTTTCATCATCAGGATGTGCTGCCACATATAATACACTCCCTAGAACTTGCAGCTTTTTAAGCGCCAGTTTTATTTCTGCAGCATTTAATTGAGGTTTAGGACCTGCTTGTGCATTAATTTTTAAATGTAAAAACTGAAAAGCTAAATAAAATAAAAAAGATAATCGATATAATTTTTTAAAGTAGGTAAGTAAGAATGCCTTGATAAGAGGGTTAGTAAACATTTGATATGCTTTTTATAAAATATGAACTAATGTAGCTTGTATCTTCCTAAAATGAATTTCCTATATTAGAAAATTGCTCAAAGTATATAATTTTTGAAGCTATATCTTTAAGCAATTCTAAGGTGGATAGAAAAATTACAAAAAGTTAATTTGAAGATATACTAATCTTTTAATATGACAAAGTTCAAGTTAGCTATTATTCAAACCTTGTATCATACTAATAAAGAGAATATTTAGAGTGTTGCTTGCTTATTAGATAGAGGGTTGTGAATATATTAGTTATTTATGGATAAAAAAATGATAGACTAAATCTTATTTGTAGATATACACAACGATTAAGTATATATTTCCTAAAGACTTATCCACTAACATTGTATTAAAAGTTCTTTTATAAGCCTTAACTTTTATACCGAAAAGTTTAGAGTAGATATAAAAAAACATCTTTCTTTTTTCTGAAAGATGTTATAATAACTATTGAAAACTGAAGTATATACTTGTCGCTAGAAATACTTCATTATAAGCGGAGCATTTTTTCCTTCTAATGTAAATTTCTTTTCCTTTTTCTCTTTAGCCTCTATTTCTTTTACCCATTCTCTTCTTAAGCTCCAAATATCTTTCTTACTACTTCTCATTCTCCTTGCCTTTATTGAATTTCTTTTGTTCATTTTTCTTACTTGTTTAATAAACGGTTGAAAGATTAGTAAACTTCGCTTTGTAAACTTTATTAACATCCACTTATAAGACGACTTTTAATATCTAACTTACTACGCCTAAAAGTTGATTAGTACCATACTGTGTTAATAGTTTTTGCATTCTTTTTCTCACTAATTCGTTTGAGCTTGAAGACGCAATAAACTTAATAAGTTGGTAATTGGTAGTTCTTTTTAGTTGATTGGCAGGATGAGAAAAATACTGATTTAAAGCCCTTTCTATTTCTGCCTTTGCACCATTAACGCCCAGTTTTACAGATAAGTCTGTTAATGCAGCTACGCCAATGGAAGTATTGAATACTTCTGATGCTTTTACAGGATATTGAAAGTTATTAAGGCTTAATTGTAGGTTTTGAGCTGGATTCATATACTGCTGAACAGCAGATTCAACCTGTACAGCTTTTGTATTTTCTCCCAGTAAAATGAGTGGTCCGTATAAGGATTTTGTTTTAATTATATAGTCTATAACTAAATTTCCAGTAAGTCTTGTATAACCTTTGTAACCTTCCGGTGTATAAACTACTAAATTTCCATTTTCAAGTACAATGCCATATTTTACAAGGTACTTCTCATATGCAATATAATCATTATCTTTTAAAAGAGAAACGAATTTTGTAAACGACCCATATTTAATTGTAAACTGTATAAATCCGAAAGAACCTGCTCCATCATAAAAATTTAAAGCACTTGCACTACCTTCATTTGATGACACAAAACTCAGAGCTAAAGCTGTGGCTTCGTTATATCCTAAACTCTTAATATATCCATAATTTATCTTTGAACCGTTGTTATATTGTACTCCATCTTTTCTCACTGCAAACTTACTCGGCACATTATCTTTTACAGTAGCTATATATCGGCTATTATTAAAAAGATCGTAAGTATTTGAACCTGATTTCAGTATTTGGAATTCCTTTTTAGCTTTACTAATCCTTTTTAAGTAACTTTCACTATTAACTCTGCTTCTAAAACCTAATATTTTTTCAGTGCTTCTTCTATTACTTGAACTATACTGGATTTGGCTATTTACCGGAATGATTAACTCTTGACCAGGATAAAGAAAATTATCTACGATCCTGTTTGCCTTCATTAGTTCTGAGACAGTAATTTTCTCCAGTCGAGCAATTTTATAAAGGCTTTCTCCTCTCTTTACTATATGCTTTCTGAACAGTTGCTTAGTTCTATTATTAGCAACACTGTTATTTTTACTTACTACCTCTTGCTGACTTATCGCAGCTTTAGCAGGTATTTTAATTTTTTGCCCTGGAAGGATCAGGTTTCCTTTAATCGAATTCGCTTTTATTATTTCATCTATTGAAACATTATT
>JBCDJE010000450.1:0-4253 GCA_038748185.1 Bacteroidota bacterium | reverse complement strand
GCTAAAACCAATAAAAGAATATAATCAATGAAGATAGGTTTACTGCGGGAAGAAGACGATTCACGAGTTGCATTAATACCCGATATTACTTCAAAATTAGTTAAGGAAGGAATAACAGTTTTAGTAGAGAAAAAAGCTGGAGAAAAAGCCTTTTTTGATGACATGTCTTATGTTGAATCAGGCGCTAAAATCTTAACTAGAGAAATCATTTTATCAGAAGGGGAAATCTTTATTAGTATTACTCCACCACAACCAAGCGACCTTCACCTATTCGTCAACAAAACAATTATTTCCTCTTTTCAACCATTTGATGGCGTCTATCCGTTGCAAGCACTTGTTGAAAACCAAATCAATGCTTTCAGCTTAGATATGATTCCTAGAACTACTTTAGCCCAAGCAATGGATGTATTATCTTCTATGGCATCAGTTGCAGGTTATCGAGCAGTTCTTCAAGCAGCTAACCTTTTGCCTAAATATTTCCCAATGCTGACTACAGCAGCAGGAAGTATACCGCCTGCGAAATTACTTGTTTTAGGCGCAGGCGTTGCAGGCCTACAAGCAATTGCTACCGCTAAAAGATTAGGTGCTGTTGTAGAAGCATTTGATACAAGGGCCGCTGCAAAAGAAGAAGTGATGAGTTTGGGGGGGAAGTTTGTTGAGGTTGAAGGAGCGAAAGACGATAAAGCAGCAGGAGGCTATGCAGTAGAGCAAAGTGCTGATTATAAAAAGAAACAGCAAGAATTAATTAAAGCCCATATTATAAAGTCGGATGTGGTAATTACTACTGCTCAACTTAGAGGTAAACCAGCTCCTACATTAATTACAAAAGAGATGGTCGAATTAATGAAACCTGGTTCTGTAATTGTTGATTTAGCTTCTTCAACCGGTGGAAATTGCGCGCTTACTGTTGATAACCAAACAATAAGGCATGGCGACATCACTATTTATGGTAATTCAATGCTTTCAGCAGATATGCCTATGCATGCCAGTCAGCTTTTCAGTAAAAATATTTATAACTACTTACAAATATTGGTAAAGGATAAAGCTTTTTATACAGACTTTAATAATGAAATTGTAAGTGGTTCTTGTATAGCATTCAACGGTAAAGTCTTATACAATAACCCTAAAGAAGTAGACTTGCTTGTTACAAAACCTGAATAACTAACGTACAGAAAAGTTATGATAATAATAGAATTTATTAAAGAAAACTTAATGATGATTTACCTGCTTACATTTGCAGTTTTTCTAGGTATGGAAATCATTTCAAAAGTACCTACAGTACTTCATACACCACTTATGTCGGGAGCAAATGCTGTTAGCGGTGTGGTTATTATAGGTGCTGTCTTGCTTATCAGACAAGCTAAACCAGATGAATATCTAGTGCTCATTCTTGGCTTTTTAGGAATTACCTTAGCAATGATTAATGTAATGGGTGGCTTTGCTGTTACCGATCGTATGCTGGATATGTTTAAGAAGAAAAAATAACGCTACATATTTACTACCAACTCAAAAAAGATTAACTGAAACAATATGGATAACTGGCAAACCATAACCGATTTTACCTACCTCATTAGTATTGTGCTGTTTATTATTGGTTTAAAAAGATTAAGCCATCCTGAAACTGCCAAAAAGGGAAATTTAATAGCGGCTGCAGGAATGGGTCTAGCAATTATAGTTTCCTTATTCTCTCCTATTGAAGGCGCAATAAATAACTATGCCTGGATTGCCGGAGGAATTATATTAGGAAGCTTTATCGGACTCTTTGCAGCTAAAAAGATTCTTATGACCAAGATGCCTGAAATGGTATCACTTTTTAATGGTTTAGGTGGTGCTTGTTCTATGTTGATTGCCTTTGTCGAACTATATAATATATCTCCTGGTGAAAATTTAGCTACAGGCCAAGGTATTACAACGCTCTTTGCATTATTTATTGGCTCTATTTCATTTACAGGTAGTATAGTAGCATGGGGAAAATTAGATGGTTTTTTGAGAGATTCACTTGTGCTTCCCGCACCACAGTTTATTAATCTGGTATTATTAATCGCACTATTAGGACTTAATGTATATGTAGCATTATTACCAGAAATAAGCTTCAATTTAGTAATAGCACTCCTCGTTCTTTCATTGGTTTATGGAGTTACTTTTGTTACGCCAATTGGTGGTGGTGATATGCCTGTCGTTATTTCATTGTTAAATTCATTTACAGGATTAGGTGCTGCAGGAGCAGGCTTAATCTATGGAAACATGGTGATGGTAACTGGCGGTATTTTAGTAGGGGCATCTGGTACAATCCTCACTGTACTTATGTGTAAAGCAATGAATCGCTCTCTTTTTAATGTAGTAATTGGCGGTTTTGGGACAAAAGGTGCAGCAGCAGGCAATTCGAGAGAACAAGTTGTAAAAGAAGCAGCTACTAATGATTTAGCCATTCAACTGAAATATGCTACACGGGTGATGATTGTCCCTGGTTATGGTATGGCAGTAGCACAAGCGCAACACAGTGTACATGAATTAGAGAAGTATCTTGAAACTGAAGGTGTAGAAGTAAAATATGCTATTCACCCTGTAGCAGGAAGAATGCCAGGTCATATGAATGTGTTACTAGCAGAAGCTGATGTAGACTATCCAAAGCTTATGGAATTAGAAGATGCTAATAAAGACATGGAAAATACCGATATGGTTTTGGTCATTGGTGCGAATGATGTTGTAAATCCAGCAGCAAAAGAAGATCCTTCCTCTCCTATTTATGGTATGCCCATACTAGATGTAGAACAGGCAAAATCGGTAACGGTACTTAAAAGAGGTATGAGTGCAGGATATGCTGGCATTCAAAATCAACTTTTCTTTGGTGATAGAACAAAAATGCTTTTTGGAGATGCAAAGTCTTCAATTAACAAATTGATTGATGAAGTAAGCAATGTTTAGCAATTGATAGATTCTAGCTCGCTCGGATAAATTAATATATTAAGCTAAATTAAATTTATACTACATCAGGTTTTTCAGGTGTATTCCAATGTAAAGCTCTTAATAATAAAGCACGATAAACTGTATTAGAATAAGATTCATCAATTTTTCTGTATTGAGGTAAACGCAGCATTTTAATTTGGTGTCGAGTTGTTTCAACTTGGTCTTTTACTGCTACAATCCCTATATAATTTGGCAAAATATTTAGCGCTTCATTATATAGTTTCTCCTTGTCAGGGACTGCTACTATAGCAAAGTTGCAATAGTTTTTTAAGATTGATTGTTGTCTTGTAGATTTCAAACTATTGTTGCTAATTCTAATATTTATAGCAGATATTTCAGGAATTTGAAGTGTACTTTTTTGTGAAAATGATACTGCTAAACAATCTGCTTTTAGGCTTTTTTTGACTGATTGGTGTCTTAGAACAACATTTTGGAAAAGTTGGTAACGGTAAACAGGTATTTTTCCATAAGCTTGTTCAAGCCAATATTTCGATCGCAAAGCATTTTTGATATTGGTTATAGTAATCTCTTCTGAAGTTAAATCGTACTTATCAATCTTTTGTAAATCTAAGTTATATTGTTTTAGTGTTTTACTTTCAATTGCCAAGTTAATATCCTGGTCTCCTTTAGTATAAGGAAGATATGTTTGACTTAATAATGGCATTTCACCAGCATAATTAAAACTACTTTTTCTTCCTCGCTCAGTTTTTCCTTTTTTTAAAGGCCTGTATGTTTCCCAAAGTTTGTTGAGTTCAAACCTCACTTTTTTCCCAGCTATCATTCTTTGTTTTATGTTTTCCATAATCTTTTCAGGCACAATCGTTCGTACTTTCTTATAGACCTCTAGCTGCTCAGGTGTAGCGACGATATCAAACTCATTCAATTTTTCAATTTCTGTGATATTTGTCAATTCCATGTAGAGCTGTGCAGCACTTTTAATTCGCCAAAGTGTAGAAGTATGTATGCGGTTGGTAATAGCTAATTTTCGAATATAACCAGTGTATGAGGTTGCTCTAACTTCAAATAACTTATCTCTTTCGATAATTAATAGTAAACGAGCAGTTCTTACCCAATTTTTTCTGTCATGTTTAATAAGTTCACAAAGCTCAAATTCGATATTTTCTAACAGTTCTTTTTTCTCGGCATGTTCCATTTGTTAACATTTTAGTCGCAAGTTGCAACTAAATTAAGCAATAAAAAGATAAATGTCAATATAATTAGCAATTAATTGCTAATTATATTGACATTTATCTTTTTATTGCTTAATTTAGTTGCAACTTGCGACT
>JBCDJE010000449.1:0-4256 GCA_038748185.1 Bacteroidota bacterium | reverse complement strand
TTAAAAATGATCTGTTTACCCATGCAGTTGAAGTACAAAATATCAGAAGACAGTCAATTAATAATTATAGATGAAGAATAATTAACTACCATTGCTGTATGGGCAATAAGCTGAGTAAGACGCTAAACAAAAATTGGAAGCTTCTACTAATAATATGGCTATTAAGTCTCATTATTTTAGCAGGCATGGGAATGGTCTGTCAAGTATCAGCTCAGGAAACATCTTCCAAAGTGAATGAAAATTTTGAGGAATTAGCTTTGACTGATGTGATTAAAATAATGCAACAACGATATGACTTAAAAGTAGCTTTTGAGAAAGCTGTAATTGAAGGTATAAAAATAAATACTAGTATAACAAATGCAACAATGAAAACAGCATGGGATAACATATTGAAAGATACAGAGCTGGAATTTATTATGCTAGGAGATAAGCGTATTGTCATAAGAAAAAAGCAAATAAATAATAATATTAAGGAGGAGAAGAGTTTTGAAACAAAATCTATGCAACATATATTTTCAGGGAAAGTAAGAGACAGCAAAACGGGTGAAACCATTCCTTATGCGACTGTTTCCATAGCAAATAGCAATAAAGGTGCAATCGCAAATCAAGATGGTTTTTTCAGCTTTACTGCTTCAACATTGCCTTCTGATAGTTTGAAAATAAGTCATCTCGGCTACGAATCTTACAACCTAGCACTTTCAAACAACTACGATGAATTTTTGGAGATTCAATTGAATAGCACTTCCTCTTATTTGCAAGAAGTTGAAGTAAGGAATACGCTACCTGATATGATAGAGACCAATGCAGAATCGGGTTATTCTGTTATAAACCCCGAGAAAGTAGCTAAACTACCGCAAATAGGGGAGAGAGATATTTTTAGAAGTTTACAGTTGTTACCCGGTATTAGTATTGCTAACGAAAATGCTTCAGGCTTAAGAGTAAGGGGAGGTTTACCTGATCAAAACCTTGTAATGTTTGATGGATTTACTATTTACCATCTAGATCATCTATATGGTTTTTTCAGTTCTATAAATTTTAATGCGGTTAAGGATATAAGAATCTACAAAGGTGGATTTGATGCGCGCTATGGAGGGAGAATTTCCAGCATTATAGATATTACTGGTAAATCTGGGAACAAATATGAACCCTCAATAGATTTAGGATTAAATTTATTGAGCGCAGATGTTAAAGCAGAGGTGCCCATAACAAATAACCTTACAGCACTAGTGGCTTTTAGAAGGTCTTATACTGATGTGTATCAAACAGGACTTTTTGAAACAATTTACGATTTTGCTGAGGCTGAAATACCAGAATTTATCGAACCATCAAATAATATAAACATCAACGGTGAAGATGATAATTTTTACTACTACGATTTACATGCTAAGCTAAACTGGAATGCTTCAGAAAAAGACGTTTTATCATTTAGCTTTTACAGTGGTAAAGATGATTATGATAAATCTCAAAGTTTTCAATTGGAAAATACAACTTCGGAAAGAACAGAAACCCTGGAAGAAGATTTTACTATTGGAAATACAGGTATGGGTTTTAAATGGGGGCGCTATTGGAATAGGCAGTTATATAGTTCGGCAAGTGTTGGATATTCTAAATATGAGAAAAGTTACCTCTATAACATACAAAGTACCCTTACCGAAAATAATTTAACAACCAGTGGTTCATGGGCAGTAGGCAGATTCAATGAATTAGATGAGTTAACAGCAAGAATTGATTTTGAGTATTATCCCAATGAAAAAAATCAATTAGATTTTGGGGTGTACCTTGTAGATAATAACATCAGCTATGAAGATGAAATAATCAACATAAGAAAATCCTTCATTAATGGAGATGAAGGCACCCAAATGGGTGTTTATTTACAAAATACCTTTCAACCGGTAGAAAAAATAAAATTCACTACTGGAGTGCGCAGCACCTATTATTCTGCAACTAACCAGATGTACTTGGAGCCTAGAGTAAGTGCTTCATGGAAAATGGGTGAAAATTTGGTGTGGAATGCTGCCACAGGTAAATACTATCAATTTATTAGCCAAGCTGAAAGCGATTTGTCTTTTGGCTTCGATCAGGATTTCTGGGTACTTTCAGGCAATCAGGGTACTTCGCTACTTTCAGCTTGGCATTATCAGACCGGGCTGCTTTATCAACGCAATGGATGGTCGGCAGAGTTATCTGTTTACCATCGAGATATTACTGGGCTTACAAGGGGTGGTTATCAAAACTTGATGGGAGCAAGTGATCTTTATTCACAATGGGAATTTAATGGATTACTTTCAGGGGGAGAAGGTAAGATAAGCGGCATAGACATTTATGTGGGGAGGCAATGGCAAAACTATGCTATTTCTCTCTCTTACAGCTTAGCCCAAGTAAAGCATCAGTTCGACGAAATTAATAATGGGGTCGCTTTTTATGCAGACCACGACCAGCGACATGAACTTAAAATGATTCAGTTCTTAAAAAAAGGGAGATTTAATTTCTCTATGGATTGGGTCTATGGTTCGGGAATGCCTTATTCACAGCCTACAGATGCACTTATAAACGGGTCTAGTATTTGGTTGCTATACAGAGAAAAGAATAATAGGCGTTTGCCTATTTACCACAGAATGGATGTAGCAGCAAGTTATGATTTTCAAATCGGGAAAACCTTAGGAAATGTTGGCATTTCAGTTTTTAATTTATACGACAGACACAATGTAGGTGATCGTTCATTTATTTTTGATAGACAAAATATCTTTAAAAGAAATGGTGCGCCACAGCAAATTGTAAGAATACTTTCTTACGATCATTTTTTGCTACAACAATCATTGAGCATTTTTATGAATATTAAAATATAATCTGCATATAAAATAACAAGGTATAAATCTAGAAAAATATTAAACGTGTAGTGATTACAAGCTTAGGATAGGCTTGTATAGTCAAGATCATACTAAAGAGCAATATCTCTATGGTTAGGATATTATTTGCTCAAGGGTAAGTAAATAAGAGAAAGACTAATGAAGGTAAAGAACTAATGGGAGATACAAGTATGCTTAAGAAAGCAAGCACAAGTACTACATTTTTTTGTTCCACTAAAATTTTTATCAACCAAATCTAAATTAAAGTCAACTATGAAAAACACAAATGTTAATGAGACAGTAAGCGCGACTGAGAGTATAACTGCGGATTTTAAAACTAAAATTAGTCCTTTACTTTGGATAATTTTCATCCTGTTTTTTACTATGACAGCCTGTGAGGATGATGGTGAAGGAGATGTAAGCCCTAATGAAACTGCGAACTTATCGAACCAAGAAGAAGCTAGATCAGTAAGAAAAATGATTACTGAAGTCGATTCTATTGTTGATGAATCAACTGATTTATCTGGCTTTGGTTTTAGGAGAGATTGCCCAAATAGAACTATAGAATCACCTGAGGAAGGGGGTTATCCGAAAGTAATTACAATAGATTTTGGCGAATCATGCGGGATTGATACCATTAGTGTTAAAAGTGGTAAAATTGTGATTACCATTACAGGCGATATGCGAGAAATAGGCAGCGAGATCATTTACGCTTATCAAGATTTTTATATGGATGGGTATAAGATTGAAGGAACGACTACAACTACCAATGTAAGTGAAACCATGCAAACGTCTATCTTAGCAGGTGGAAAAATTACTACACCTGATGGAGAAATAATTTCATACGAGAGTACCTCTACGAGTGAGATGACAGCAGGTAATGATACACGCAGTTGGAGAGATGATGTTTACCAAATAACGGGATCAACCAATATCAACTTCTCTAATGGAGGAAGCTTTACGGAAACCATCACCGAGCCACTAGTAAATACAGGAGATTGTTGGTGGACTGTAAGCGGAATAGTAGAAACAGTTGATAATGGCGTAAGCAGTACCCTTAACTATGGTGATGGAACATGCGATAATGTAGCAGAACTTACAACAGAAGATGGTGTAGAGGAAGTGACTCTAGGTTTTAAAAGAAGATAGTTGACAGCCAATTATAAAAGTCATACTGGAAAGGCAAAATATATCTTATTGTTTGCAAATTATGCAAATCAATAGCAAAGATAATTCTGATGGTAATAGTGTCACCCAATAGTAAGAATAGTAGCTTATTATGGGTTGCTATTAATAGAAAGGAAGGCCTGCTGGGCCTTTTTTTCTTTTTAGTAAGAAGAAGACTTTTAACCTTTCAACAATGTGAAAGGTTAAAAGCCAAATAAGTCTGTACTTTAGTGTAATTATTCG
>JBCDJE010000448.1:0-4267 GCA_038748185.1 Bacteroidota bacterium | reverse complement strand
TTTTGAGTTAGATAAAGATTATTTAGTCTTCGCAGAAGAACATATTTCTATTAATGATAGAAAGGGTGAAAATGAAATATTTTATCATTCAAATATTTGCTATCCCAATAAAATGTTGGTACAACAAAGTACAGTTGCAAAGATGATCGATTATATAGATAAATTATTGAAAGATCGAAGAGATAAATAACTATTTCAAGAAAACCATTTTTATCTTACCTCAATTATTCTTTTTCAATAATCTGTAAATTTCTTCAGTAAAACTTTCTATAGCATTAAATGTAACATTTTGTTACATTTAAATCATGGAAAAGGTTAACGGAAATATCCTGATAATCGATGACGATGCAGATGTTTTACATACCGCCAAAATTATTTTTAAAAAGCGTTTCGGTTTAGTAAAGATAGAAGAAAACCCTAATCAGATTCCTAGTCTTTTAAGCAAGTACCAATTTGATGTAATTCTGCTGGATATGAATTATACTGGTGGGGCAAGAAGTGGAGCAGAAGGCTTAAAATGGTTAAAGGTTATTCAAAAGCAATCACCTTATAGCAGTGTGGTAATGATGACTGCCTATGGAGATATCAGCCTGGCTGTACAGGCTATGAAAGAAGGTGCAGTAGATTTTGCGGTGAAACCTTGGGATAATGAGAAATTACTTGCAACGGTAATGTCAGCTTGGAAATTAAGCCAAAGCCAAAAAGAAGTATCCACACTACGACACAAACAACGTGCATTCCATCAGGCAATTACAGCAGAAAAAAGCATGATAGGTGCTTCTCCTGCCTTCAAAAAATTATTAGAAAGTATTACAAAAGTAGCTGATACTGATGCTAGCGTATTGATTTTAGGGGAAAACGGAACAGGAAAGGAATTGGTAGCACATGCCTTGCACAAATTATCGAGTAGGAATGAAGAAGCCTTTATAAAAATAGATTTAGGAGCAATACCAGATACTTTATTCGAAACAGAATTGTTTGGTCATACGAAAGGGGCATTTACTGATGCAAAGTCTGACAAAGCAGGAAGATTTGAAATCGCTGACAAAGGCACACTTTTTCTCGATGAAATTGCGAACCTCTCACTGCCTCTACAAGCCAAGTTACTTTCGGTATTGCAAAACCGTGAAGTTTTTAGAGTAGGCTCAAATACAGCAATACCTATTGATGTTAGGTTAATTTGCGCTACAAATGTTTCTTTAACCACCCTGCACACTGAGAAGATTTTTAGGCAAGATTTGCTTTACAGGCTCAATACAGTAGAAATCATTATGCCTTCTCTACAAGAAAGGAAAGAAGATATCCCATTACTTGTTAAGCACTTTATGGAAATTTATAAATCTAAATACCGAAAACCCGAGCTAAGGGTAAATGCTACGGTAATAAATAAACTTACTCATTACAACTGGCCTGGTAATATCCGTGAACTGCAGCATGCTGTAGAAAGAGCAGTAATTATGGCTGATGGTGACCAGCTAAAATCCGATGACTTCATTTTAAAACCAGAACAAAAATTAAAACAGGCAGATGCAGATATACAAAGCATGGGTGAGGTTGAGAAAAATGCAATTATAAAAGCAATGGAAAAACATCAGGGTAACTTGAGTGAAGTAGCCAGAGAGCTGGGTTTAAGCCGACCAACTATTTATAGAAAGATGAAGAAATACGAAATATGAAATAAATCAACTTTCCAAAAATTCAACCACCTGCTCAATTACTTCTCTGTCTTTAATAATCTTGTAATGGCCTTTACCCTGTGTAGCCCAAAATTTGATTCTTGGATTTAAGGCAACAATTCTTTTACTAAAATCAATGGGTATCACAGTATCATTTTCGTCGTGTATGAGCATAATTTCATTTGTTCTGGCATATTTTAGTCTTGATGCCATTTCAAAATGTTCAATAGGCTTATTTACAATTCTTTCAATTAGTATTTCAAAATGATTTTGTACAATGGCAGGCATTCGTACGATACGGTAAAAATCATTAAATATATCCTGTAACTTATTGGGTGAGGTAATCATTACAAGTTTATTTACAAATAATTGACTAGTACTTTCTGAAAGAGCCACACCAGATGCACCACTCCCAAATGAATGCGCAATAATGTGAGTAATACCTCCTACTTTTAATGCTAGTGTTTCTATGGTATGGCTAAAATCTATCAAGTTAGTTTGTTTCCCTTCCGATTTACCATGAGCGGGTCCGTCAAAAGCCAATACTTCATAGCCCATTTCAACAAGAGGTGGAACAAAATTTTGCATATGTGCTGCTTTAGATTCCCAACCATGTACTAACAACACTTTCGGCCCTTGTTTACCCCAAGCATAGCATTGTATTTTTCTATCTTGATGTACGATATTAAAAGTCCGTGCTTCATCCATTATAGCTGAAGGTTTACGACTGCTTTTTATTTTCTTAGGTGAAGCGAATAGCTTAAATGCGATATTTCCTGCAAGTTGAGGCAGAATAGGACCAAGATGTTTAAACCCCAGTCTTATTATCTTGAGCATAAATGGAATACCTCTTTTTTTTGAGCGTTTCGAGGTAATCTTTTTAAAAGAACTGGAGGAAGAAGTGATTTTTGATATGCTCATAAGTTTAATTAATAGCTTGAGATGAGATAAAATGAAATATACCGATCGGTATATTTATAGATAAAAAATTTTATACTTTTAATTCTTGTAAAATAACCCTTCTATAATGTTTCATCACTTTTTTTAAAGGGTCTAGGCTTTTATAAGTTTTAGCAAGCATTATAGCTCCTTCAATCATTGCAATGAAAAATAAGGCGTATTCTTCAGCATTAATTTCTAACTTAATTTGTTCGTATTTTTTTCCCTTATCGATGATACCGATAATAGAATTTTTCCAATTTTCAATTGCTGCAATCACTCTTTTATTGAGTTTAGGGTGTGTATCGTCAGCTTCTATTGCAGTATTTAGGATAGCACAACCAGCAGGGTATTTACCGTTTTTTATAAGGTCGTAATAATAATCTTCGAAGACCAGTAACTTATCAATAGCATTATCCCTTTTTTTAATTTTATTTCTAAGGGTAATATTCATTAGTTTAATATTATAGTCAAATGCTGCTAACTCAATTTGTTCTTTGTTTTTAAAATTACCATAAAAGCTTCCTTTGGTAACCCCCTTAGCACTGGTAATTTCGGGAATAGAAGTAGCTGCATAACCCTTTTTATTAAAGAGTATGGCTGCTTGTTCAATAATTGCCTGTCTGGTTTCTTCAGCTTTACCCATAAGGCAAAAATATACCGACCGGTATAAAAAAGCAAATTTATTTTCTAATTAAACTGTCAATGCATAATTTAAAGAGGAAATATGGCTATATTGAATTATATTTTATTGCATAAATATTCCGGATTACACTTAATCGCAGTCATTTATCAATCCATTCTAAAAAAATGCATTCGGTAACATTTCCTGTAAATATCAGGAAAGCTAAGACAAGTGAAGCAGCGCTTTTAACCATACTTGCATTTTCCTCCAAGGCTTATTGGGGTTACGATGATGGTTTTATGGAAAGCTGTAGAGAAGAACTACAAATTTCTGAGGAAAAAATATTGGAAAATAGCTGTTTTGTAGCTGAACATAATGCAGAAATTGTTGGATTTTATATGCTGGAAACAATAGGGCCTGCCAAAATGGAATTGGACATGCTATTTGTTGATCCAAAATTTATCGGAAAGGGGTTAGGAAAACAATTATTTATTCATGCAATAAAAATAGTAGAGCAACAAAGTTTCAAGGAAATTATCATTCAAGCTGATCCTTATGCCCAACCCTTTTATGAAAAAATGGGTGCTATATTAAAAGGATACATTCCTTCTCAAAGTATATCTAATAGAAACCTGCCGCTAATGCAATATAAATTAAAGGCATTATCTTAATTCAGATTAATTCAAAATTGTAAAAATAATCTACACTCTATTTAATTTTAACAAATTTATTTTTGTTATTGCCTTGTAGAAGTTTAAACAGAAACAAACTATTTAGCTATAACTAGTTTATAATAAATGAGAAAGTGGGTTTCATATAGTTTTATTTTACTAGCCTCGGTAATTTTAATTGCCCATTCTCTGGTGCCTCATGTTCATAATAAGCATTCAGAACTTTCCATACAAACTAGTTCGCAACACCAAGCTTGTCAACTTGGCTTTTTAAGTAAATTCTTTTCCCTTGATTTAGGAGGGGAGGAGCATTTAGAGAATTACCTAAGTATTAAACCATTTAAGGTTAAACTAAG
>JBCDJE010000447.1:0-4269 GCA_038748185.1 Bacteroidota bacterium | reverse complement strand
GAAAAGATACCTGACGAAATTCGAAATTTGGCTATAGACTTTTTGGATGGACATAATAAATTAAAAAACTAAAAAGCCGAACGCATAACACTGAACTGTGATAAAAAGCAAGCTTACCTTCAATAAATAGTACAAATTTTCTTTTGACACCCACTTTCTTCTGTAAATAAGTTAAGACAGTTTTACTTCACTACTTCTATGTAAAACTGATCGGTATTTACCTTAAAATCAGCTATTTCAGATTTAGAAAATTCCATTTTTTGCCAATTATGAGTCGGATATAAGAAGTGAGTAGTTCCTTTAGAGAGTATATATTTTACGGGCATTTTAAAAGCTTTTCTCGTACTTAACCACCGATAATTTAAATAGGCTTTTTCTTTTTTATATTCAAAAAATACTTCTAGTTGTGGAATTTCTATAGATCGCAAATATTGATGAAAGAAATAGGTGTAGTCAGTACCAGTTTTTTGGTTAATAAAGTTAACAATATTCTCGGTAGTTACCTGCTGGTATTTGAATGTTAATTGTATGCCTTTTAATATAGAAAACCAAAGGCTATCATTGTCAATTACATGGCGTAGTGTGTTGAGCATAAGCGCACCTTTATTATACATATCTCCAATGTCATAATGAATATGATTTACGTTAAATTTCCCAATAACAGGTGTCTTATTTTTTACTGATTTTTTCATTGCATTAATGTATGCTTGGGAATTGTCATACCCATAATGGTCTTCAATATAAAGCGCTTCAGCATAAGTGGCAAAAGCTTCATGTATCCATAGTTCAGCGTTGTCTGTGCAACTCACATTATTGCCCCACCATTCATGAGCTGCTTCGTGTATTACTACTTGAAAGTCTACCATCCCTTTGGTGAAATCAGGTGACGAAGTTTCTTCCACGGTATCTTCTGGTGTACTAAAATAGTCAAATCCTATAGCCACACAGCTTTGGTGTTCCATAGCATGAGGTGTTTCTACTAATTTAAATCCATCGTTTGGGAAGGGATAAGGGCCAAAATATTTTTCATAAGTAGCAAGCATGGGTTTTACCATATCTACCTTTTTCTGTGCAGTTTTCAAATTGTAGGTCATTACATAATAGTCTAAATCCAGTGTGTCTTTTTTGCTTACATATATATCTTGGAAGTGTGTATAACCTCCTGCATTAAGCGTTAGGTTGTAATTGTTAATATGATAGGAAACCTCCCAGTCGAAACGCATTCTATTTGAACTAAGAGGTGTTTTTTGTTGGAGTCTTCCATTGGAAACAACTTCAAGGTTTGAAGGAACAGTTATGCTAATAGCTGCACTATCAGGTTCATCGGAAAGGTGGTCTTTATTAGGCCACCATCCACTGGCGCCATATCCCTGACAGATAGCTTGTAACCACGGGTTTCTATTCAAGTCTTCTACCCAAAGAAAGGAAGCATACATAGGAATTTCGGGATTATAATCTACCGGATGACCTGAAAAATAGACTTTAATCTCTTCTATAGCGCCTATCTTCAATTTATAAGGAAAATCTATGTAGACTGCATTATATTCCCTTTCAAAATTTAATACTTTTCCTTGGTAAAGAATACTATCTACCGACATGCCCGAATACAGATCAATTTGTATACGATCTGTGGGGTTAATTACACGAAATCTAATAAGACTGCTCCCTCTTAAAATTTCCTCTTTAGGTAGCACTTCTACATCCAAGTGGTAAAACCCTACATCGAAACAGGTACGAATAGGAGTAAGAGGACCTTGTAAAGTATCAAGTTTTGAAAAAGTATAAGGCTCTTTTTTAGGTGTAAAAGACTCTCCTTTTGTAACGAAAACATCCCCTGATATCACACCCCTTTGCCGATCAAATTCATTCCAAAAAGATGCCTTGTAATAATCCGCTATGGATTCATCGCGTTGTAGAAAATTTATCGTATCTGATAGGATAAAATTCCTTTTAATAGAATCTGTAGCATAATGGAGGGAGACAGTCACAGGTTCGTTTACCATCTCTCTTTTTTTGCTAGAAATGAGGAAATGCTTACTAGAATTTACTTCTTTAAAGTACCATTTATTTCCAATTAACGCGTAGTTGATCGATTCTTTCCATTCTCCTTGGGTATATCTTACTTTATATAGCTTGGAAGCCAATATATATTTTATGTCTGCCTTCAACTTCTTAAGCAGTTTATTAGCGGAAACAATGTCAATTTTTACAATGGCTTTGGTTTCCTCATCAAGAAAAATATAACCACCCCAATTAGCATTTTTTTTATACTTTTTTGGCTTTATCTGGATCATATACGCCTTCCGTCCATTAATAGAAACCATTTTTTCGATTTCAAAATGATTGTTTACTAAAAACTTTTTAAATACATTCTTCTTTGAAATAAACTCTTTGACAATATCGCGATACGATAGTTGATGGATATGCTTTTCCCATGGAAGCATTATGCGGAGTTTCCAATCATCAATTTCACTTGCTTTAGTTCTTGCCTCGTGTAAGAGAATAGAGTCTTCCCAATTGTTATTAGGTTGATAGGGGAATTTAACAATATCGATAAATGCTTCAGTATATCGTATATTTTTATCATTTAAAAGAGCCGATATTTTGTAATATCCGCCTAACTTCACAGAGGTTGTATCATAGTTTTCAGGTATTTTTTGAAAAGCTTCTTTTAATAATTCTAATGGATTTTCGGGACTCACCACTATTTCTTGCAACTCAACAGCATTCTGCTCAATCATTATTTCTAAGATGGATAATGCTATATTTTTTAGTGGAACCCTAGCTGTTTTGTAGCCCAAACAAGATACTTTCAGTACTCCGGCTTGGTTATATTCCGGATAATTCAGCACAAAGCTGCCATATAAATCAGATATTGCCCCTATCTGAGTGCCTTCAATAAGTATATGAGCAAATGGTATAGGTTCCGATGTCTGTTTGTCTATTATCTTGCTCTTTATATGTATAGTTTGGGCTTGAACTTTAAAAGGACGAGTAAGCAAAATTGCGAGCATGAGAACGCTTATACCTAGGTATTTATTCATAATTGCTAAAGGGTTTGATTAATCGGGAGAAGTAATTGCTTATAAAAGCTTCCTGAATTTTTTACTAGTATGCTAAAGAGAGTAGGTTATGGGAAAAAATCTTCTCAAATCACGATTTGAGAAGTATTTTGGAGTTATTTACAGGGAGTTTTAATAACTTCTGCTAAGAGAATACTTATTTATAAGGCAGCGTTTTTTTTAATTGTGAAACAGCGTATTCTCTGGGAGACATACCTGTAATATTTTTAAAAGCGCGCTGAAAAGTAGCTTGGGAATTAAAGCCAGAATCTAAGGCTATCCCGGAAATGGTAAGATGTTGGGTATCGAAGGATACTAGTTTCTCACAAACTTCTTTTACACGGTATTCATTGATGAAATCATTAAAATTCTGATGTATGTGTTGGTTCAACGTTTTTGAAATAGTTTTTGCATTAAGTCCGGTATGTTTGGCAAGCTTTTGCAAATTGAGTGTTGGTTCTAAGTAAAGTTTATCATTTTCCATCGTATATCGCAACTGCATTATAATTTGGTCTACTTCTGTATTTTGTATCGAGCTTTGTGAAATTTTTGATGTTTTTCTGAAAATCATTTTTGTTTTGAGGTAGCCAACGAGTACAATCCAGTATATAAAAATAACTAAGGCTATTTCTAAGGGGTAATAATGTGCGTCATGAGTGATACGAATAACGTGGGGTAGTAGTAATGTTGTTGGCCAGGCAATAGCAAGAACTGTAGCGCAAATCAATAATACCTTTACCCATTTATGCACTTCTTGTTGTATTTCCTTTGAAAAGGAAGTTATATGATGAGTAACACTTGCCTTTATAAATACCTTAAATGATAAGTATAAATAGATGATGAAGATGAGGGCACTTAATCGTTCAGCGTAAAGATAAAACAGGCTATTCAGCCATTCAAGTTGTGCTTTACTAAAGAAGAGTTGATTTTTTACTAAAAGATAAACACCAATAATAGAAATTCTAAAAGCGAACTGAAATAGTAAAGGAGCATAATGGATCAGAGTTTTTCTTAAATTTAACCTTTTTTCAGGATATAGGAGGGATTGAATATATAAATAGAGACTTGGCCCTAATGCATATATTGTCACAAATGGGAATAGGTCAAAAAAAATGATATAATTATCGAGGTGAGCACTCCAACTAAAGGTTTCAAATCCATTGTAAGCAAGTACAAACATAAAAAAGCTTAGAAACTTTGCACCCGG
>JBCDJE010000446.1:0-4271 GCA_038748185.1 Bacteroidota bacterium | reverse complement strand
GATTATCATTATTGATGGGGATAACATTTTCGTAATCCGGGAAACGCTCATCTATCAGCCTACAAATCAATCGGATATTTTTAAAAGAGAAAATGGCATTTGCACTGTTGTACTCTAAAGTAAGAGATGAGCCCTCTGAAGGTAAAGAAGCTTTTAACAGGTTTAATGCTTTTTTATGAATAATAATGGCTGTTTCAAAATCTGCTTTTAAATCTTCTCTACGATAACGAATCAACCTATGGCTGTCCGATGCTACGAAATTTGCATTTTCTTCAGTAATATTGAAATATACACCATTCATAGCGGGCTTCATCTCGTCATTACTGGTAGCAAAAAGTGTATAACTAATTGCTTCACTCATAACCTCAGTAGGTATTTCAATCATATCGGAACGAGTAAGCTCCGGCACTTTGGGAAAATCAGTAGCATTTTCTCCAGAAAGCTTATATCTACCATTATCAGAGCTTATTTCAATACTATATGTCTCAAAATCGATGGTAAATGTGACAGGCTGTTCTGGCAAATTTCTCACTGTATCAACCAGCATCTTAGCAGGTACGGCTACATTGCAGTCTTCTTCAGTTTCAACTTCTAGGGTTGTTATAATCGTGGTTTGTAAATCTGATGCTGTAATGTGTAAAACACCATCTTTAATTTCAAAAAGAAAATTCTCAAGTATAGGCACTACCGGATTTGAGGGAATAACCCCGGTAAGCAAAGAAATTTGCTTCAATAATGTGGATGTAGATACGATAAATTTCATAAAGCCCTATGATTTATTGCTCGTGTAGCAAATGATTATCTTTGTATGTTTCAGTAAAATTATAACTTTATTATTAATATAAATAAATTTGCTTCATATATCCACAACATACTGAAAATTTGCAGAATTTTGTGATATATACAAAAAATTATCCCACATAAAACTTAATTGAAACCAAGCTTTTCTCTCACTTTCACTAATAAATTAGCTGCAATTTGCCTAGCCTTCTCTTCTCCCAATCGTAACTCCTCTTCTAAAGCATCTAAGTTATTCATATAACGATCATATACTGCTCTTTCCTCTGCATAATTGTCAATTATCAGCTCCAATAATTCTTTCTTTGCATGTCCATACCCATAATTACCCCCCAAATATTTTTCTCGCATTTCAGCTATTAGCTCATCATCGGCAAGTAAAGCATAAATCTTGAATACATTACAAGTATCAGGGTCTTTAGGTTCTTCTAAGCTTTTAGAATCTGTTTCTATACTCATTACTTGCTTTTTTAGTGCCTTCCCTTCTAAGAATATATCAATATAATTGTTATACGATTTACTCATTTTTTGTCCATCAGTACCAGGAATCGTCATTAATTTTTCATCTATTATTGCTTCAGGCACAACAAAAGTTTCTCCGTACTTGGTATTAAATACATGGGCAATATCGCGGGTCATCTCCAAGTGTTGCTTCTGATCTTTCCCAACAGGCACATAGTTAGCATCATATAACAAAATATCACAAGCCATAAGTACCGGGTAGGTAAAGAGCCCTGCATTCACATCGGCAAGTTTATCAGCTTTATCTTTAAAAGAAACAGCATTCGCCAACATGGGGTACGGTGTAAAGCAGTTAAGATACCAGGTCAATTCACAAACTTCCATAATATGTGATTGGCGATAAAAAGTATTCTTTTTAGTATCAAATCCAAATGCAAGCCATGCCGCAGCTACAGCATAAATATTCTCTTTTCTTACTTCAGCATCTTTAATAGTAGTGAGTGAATGTAAATCTGCTATAAAAAAAAATGACTCATTCTCAGGTTTTTGAGATAAGTCAATACCTGGTTTTATAGCTCCCAATATATTTCCAAGATGCGGTTTTCCAGAACTTTGTATTCCAGTAAGAATCCTTGCCATATCTTCTCTACTTATGTAATTTCTTTTAAGTTTTGATTTGTAATTTAGGGCAAAAGTATAAAAATAATTAATCATGGCGCTGATAAAAAAGGTAAAAGGAATAACTCCCAAGTGGGGAGAAAACTGCTTTTTAGCAGATAACTCAACAATTGTAGGTGATGTAGTAATGGGCAACGATTGCAGCATATGGTTTCAGACGGTTATACGTGGAGATGTGAATAGCATAAGAATAGGAAACAAAACCAATATACAAGACGGAGCCGTAATCCATTGTACTTATGAAAAAGCAGCTACTAACATTGGTAATGGTGTTTCAATAGGGCACAACGCCATTATTCATGGCTGCACTATAGAAGATTTTTCCCTAATTGGTATGGGAGCAATTGTAATGGATCATGCTGTTATACAGAGTGGGGTTTTTGTAGCAGCAGGAGCAGTCGTATTGGAGAATGCGGTATTGGAATCGGGATATCTATACGCAGGTACACCTGCAAAAAGAATTAAACCTTTAGATGATCGATTAAAAGCAGTTTTTACAAGAACAGCCAATAATTATGTAATGTATGCAGATTGGTTTGAAGAAGAGCATTAAGAAATAGTATTTAGAAGCACAATCAATATGAAAAAGAAGAAAGTAGGAATACATGCACTTTACGCTAAAGACCCATATGAAGCAGACAAGCTGCTTTGGGGAAGAAAACTAAACAGACTAACACGCAGAGGATTTATAAGTAAAGCAGTACTTTCAAGCATAGCAGCCGTATTAGGTGGAAAAATTGTATTCGCGGAACAGATGCCTGCAGGACTCATCCCGGCTGCACTAGCTGATAGCCAAGCGCCTTTTGAGCTTCCCGGAAAGCATCCAGACTTAATTGTACTTAATGATCGTCCTTGGAATATCGAAACACCTCCTCACCTCCTAGACGAAAAGCTAACACCAGGCGATAAATTTTTTGTTAGAAACAATGGTATAGTGCCTGAAAATACCAATATCAACAATTGGATTTTAACTATTGAAGGTGAATCTATAGAGCAAGCTAAAACTTTTACACTTAAGGAGCTGAAAAATACATTTAAACATTATACCTACCAACTTACACTAGAGTGTGGAGGCAATGGCAGAAGCGAGTACACTCCTCCGGCAAAGGGAAATCAATGGACTACAGGAGCAGTGGGATGTGCTGCTTTTACAGGCGTACGTTTAAAAGATGTATTACATGCTTGTGGGATAAAAAAAGACGCAAAATATATTGGCTTTTATGGTAAAGATGTACATTTGAGTGGTGACCCTAACAAAGTTCCTATTTCTCGCGGTGTACCTTTATGGAAAGCTTTGCAAGATGAATCGCTAATAGCCTGGGCTATGAATGGTGAAAATCTCCCAATCATTAATGGATTCCCTTTAAGATTAGTTTTTGGAGGTTGGCCGGCCTCAACCAGTGGAAAGTGGTTACATAAAATTGTGATAAGAAATATAGAGCATGACGGTCCAAAAATGAAAGGTATGTCTTACAGAGTGCCTTGTAAGACTGTAGCACCAGGTACTGAAGTAGCACCAGAAGATATGTGTATTATCGAATCGATGCCTGTAAAATCATTGATCACACATCCCAGATCGGGTGCTGTTCTTTCAAATAGTAGGAAATTAGCTATACGAGGTCATGCTTGGGCAGGAGAAGAAAGTGTAACGGCTATGCATTATTCCATTGATTTTGGAGCTACTTGGCAGCAATGTGATCTTGAAAAGCCTGCTAATAAATTCGCATGGCAACACTGGAAAGCTTCTATTGAGTTACCAGAAGCAGGATACTATGAAGTTTGGGCTAGGGCGACAGACTCAAAAGGTAAAATGCAACCAATGGTAGTTCCGGGATGGAACCCTAGAGGTTATCTTAACAATGCCTGTCATCGAATTGCCATAAAAGTGAGAAAGTAAAAGCTAAAAATTTTTATCAGTTTTTTCATGTTAAATCATGTAAAATGGAGCAGGAAAAGCAAAATAAGGGCATCAATCAATTATTTAGTTCATTGGGTATAGTTTTTATCTTGTTGATGTTGTTCATTATTACTATACCTGGTACAATACTTTATTTTCAGTATGCTGTACCCTATTTTGAGACACGTGATAAAAAACAAGCTGAGGGTAATCAAGCTTGGGTAGCAAACAAATCAGAAGTATTGGCAAAGGAAGCTGCTGAAAAAGTAGAAAATGGCGTACACTTAGCTTCAGGTCTTGTTGCTGATACCCATTATCAGCTTGTTGTACAAAATTGTACTTCCTGCCATTCTGCCAAGCTAATTACTCAAAACAGAGCCGATAAATCAGGTTGGCTAGCAATGATAAAATGGATGCAAGCTGAGCAGAAATTGTG